>JANTFM010000175.1 GCA_024763475.1 Acidobacteriota bacterium
ATCGTCGGGGGGAGTGTCGCGGGAGGAGTTCATCTTGCCAAGACGAAGATACGGATTCTCTCGAACCTGGGGACGGGAGGGCTCGCGTCCCCGATTCTCTCTGTCTTGGAGGACATCCTTGCGTTTGCCGGCTCGATCCTGGCGGTGATTGCCGCTCTTTGTGCCGCGCTTCTGATCGCCATCGGCCTGGGTTTCACGGTGATCGCTATTCGCCGTTACCTTCGTCGCGTCAAGGCGTTGAAACCTGGCTCCGGCTGATAGGTCCTCCGCAGGCTCTCCGGGCAAGTGCGTCGGCGGCGAAGCGCATCTTGCCGGGCATGGCGCGGCGATGCGCAGTATCTTTGGCAGCACTATGAAATCCTCGAGACGACTGATCTGTATCGTGTTGCTTCTAGCTCCCGCGCTTTGCCTCGGGGAGGCTGTACCGCTTCCCGTCAAGAGCCCGCTGACCGGGTCGGCGATCGAGCTGGACCTGAGGGATAGCACGGTCAACGTCATCGTGACCCCGGACCAGGAGGCGGAGCTGACGATCGAGGACTTCATCGCAGGCGAGGAGACGAGCGGCTTCGTTCTGATCGAGCAGACGCAGAGAGGAAGCCTGCGGATCGCCCAGCCTTACGGTGGTGACGACATTGCTCCCCGGCTGACGATTGACTTGATTGTCGCCCCGGGCCAGGCGCTCGTGATCAAGGGGCGGGCGCTCACCGTCACGATGCGCGATCTTCGCGGGGAACTCGGAGCCGAGGAGAGGAAGGCCGCCCTCGAGGCCGCCGGACAGGATCGCGCCGTCGTCAACCGGCCGGGAGGCGTGGCCGATCGGCTACGACTCGATCTCAAGGACTCGAGCGCGCAGCTCGAAGGTGTTGTCGGCGCCAAGCTCGCGGGGAGCGGCACGCGCTATCGCCTCGATCAATGCCGGGGTCCCTTCATCTTTGACCTGGAGTCTTCCACGGCGGATGTCGACTCCCACTGGGGGAGCCTGCACCTCCGAGGGCAGGACAGCGACTTCATCGTCAATAGCGGCGATCAGCTGATCGAGTACCAGCTGGAGCGGGGTGGCTTGACCGTGACCCAGGGGATGGGCAGTTTCAAGGGGCGCTCCGCCAACGCACTGGTCAGCCTCGACCAGTGGGATGGCGATGCACGTCTCGACGGGGCGCGCAGCCGCCTGGAAGTGCGTTCGTCAGGCCATGAGAAGTCGCAGATCTCTATCGAAGGCGAGGAGAACGATGTTCTGCTCGAGGCCGTCGATGGCACGCTGTCTCTCTCCCTGACAGCCGGGTCGGTGGAGGGTGAGGGACTCAGTGGCAAAGTGACTCTCAAGGGCAAGGACGGTGCGCGTTTCGAGCTCGAGCGATTCGAGGATCATGTGGATCTTCAGCTCAGTGAAGACAGCGTGGCCCACCTGCGAAAGGTCGCCAAGGGCATCAAGATCGACGCACAGGACTCCGAAGTCGAACTCGAAGAGCTCATGGAACTTCGAGGACGGGTTTCTGCCACGACGTTGAGTGCCGCCAGTCTGAAAGGCACGCTGAAGCTCGTGGCGCAGGACGCGATCCTCGACCTCGACCTGACCGAGATGAAATCACTGCAGCCGAAGCTGGAACTTGTCGGCGAGTCCCAGGCCAAGGTCGCGCTGAAGGATCCCTGCTCGGTCAAGGTCACGGGAAGCGACCAGGCTCGGAGGGAGCTCACGCTCACGGGCTGCGATCTGCTCGAACCCGGTGCTCGCCGGCCGCCGCGCATCCGCGTGCGGGGACAGGTCGCCCCGGTGACACTCGGTGCAGTGCTTGGTGATGACGCTCACCTTGAGGTGTGGAGCCAGTAGGGGGCGGGGGCATGAACGGTCCGCGATCCCGAGCTTTCGGGTCAGGAGCTCCGTTGCGTGGCATGCGAGGCAAGTCCGCGGTCCTCTTCGACGCGGGTGGTACCTTGATTACCCTCGACTACGACGCTCTCAGGACGGCCCTGGCCGTGCCATACGAGCTATTGCCCGATCTCCAGCTCGATGCGGCCGACGCGGAGGCCCGGATCTGGGTGGACGGTGCCGTTCGCCGGGGCGCGTCTACGAGGGAGCTCTGGGATGGGTACTTTGCGCGCCTCATCGGGGCTTCCGGCATAGGAAGCGCCAAGAACTCCCAGGCGCTTGAGGCCCTGTGGCAGGCGAACCAGGACCTCGGTCTCTGGCGGCGACCGATTCCTGGGGCGCGGGAGACCCTCGCCACCCTCAGCGAGGCGGGGTTGCGGCTGGCCGTGGTGAGCAACGCGGAAGGCCAGGTGGAGTCCGATCTGCGCGAGGCGGGTCTTGGCGCAGCCCTCGAAACGGTTGTGGACTCCTTCCTTGTGGGTGCGGCGAAGCCCGATCCACGCATCTTCGAGATCGCACTGGAACGTCTCGGCCTCTGTGCGGACGACGTGATCTACGTCGGGGATCTGCCCGCTTACGACGTCGTGGGAGCGCGGGCCGCAGGAATCGATCCGGTGCTGGTCGATCCCCACGACATCCATGGACACATCGATGCTCTCCGCATCCGTCATCTTGGGCAGCTACCCGCTTTGCTCGGGATTTCGTAGACTGCTGCCCATGTCGATCCGGATAGAGCTACTGAAACTCGCCGACGCCATCGTGGGGCGAGGCATCTCCATGCTCTTCGGGCTCGGCGGGGGCCACGAGAGTTCCCGCGGCTCCGCTCCGAGTGAGCCGCCTTCGCGGGTCCTGGTGATTCGCCCGGGAGGAATCGGTGACGCGGTTCTTTTTGTCCCCATGTTGCGGGCGTTGCGGGAGGCCTGGCCGGACACAGAGATCGAGCTCCTGATGGAGCGTCGAAACGTCGCCGTCATCGCATCCACCGGGCTTGCCGATCGCATCTACCTCTACGACCGGGTCCTGACGGACTTGGTCAGGGTTCTTCGTCGTCCCTACGATGTCGTGATCGATACCGAGCAGTACCACCACTTCTCCGCGCTGATGGCATGGGTCAACGGTGCCCCGCGCCGGATTGGTTTCGCCACGACCCGCCGGCGTTACTTCCTGACGGAGCAGGTGAGATACAGCCAGACGGTCTACGAGGCACGCTCGTTCCTCGATCTGGCGGAAGTGGCGATCGGGAGGAAAATTCGCTGGGATTCGGACCAACCCTTCTATCCTGTTGCCCAGGATGCCGCGGACGACGCAGAGAAGACTCTCGTCGGCTTCGAGGGGATGCCGTTGGTCGCGATTCACCCGGGTGCCTCGATTCCGGAGCGGCGCTGGGCGCCCGCACGCTATGGCACGCTGGCCCGCCTGCTGGCCGAACGGGGGGCGGCGATCATCGTGCTCGGAGGGCCGACGGATCGGCGCGCGGCAGCCGTGATCTGCCAAGCGCTCGGTGAGTATCCCCACGTCAATCTTGCGGGCCGCTGCACTTTGCCCGAGGCGGCAGCTTTTGTGCGGCGGGCATGGGTCTATGTCAGTGCCGACACCGGCGTCCTGCATCTCGCCTACGGGGTCGGGACTCCCACCGTCCACATTTTCGGGCCGGGTGTTCTGGCAAAGTGGGGGCCGCCGGGCAAGCGCTTCCGCACGGTCGAGAAGGCGTTGCCTTGTTCTCCCTGCACGCGCTACGGCTACACGCCGCCCTGCAACCAGGGTCAGCTCTGCATGCGGAAGATCACTCCCGAGCAACTTCTGGACGTGACCTGGGAACAGTTGGAGTCCACCGGCGAGATGACGCCGCCCACCGTGGAAGACCTGTGATGAGGGACTTGGGAAAAAACATGCATCCCGGGGCCTACGATGCGGACTACTTTCGCAAGGTCTATCGCGACGAGCTGAGGACCTTCTCGATCAACTGGTGGTCAGCGCGCTTCTACGCGCGGATCTGCCGGCGAATCCTTCGCGGGGATAGTGGCGGGCGTCTTCTCGAGTTCGGCTGCGGCCAGGGGCACATCCTCAAGCGGCTCGAAGGTCATTGTGAGGCCTGGGGTGTGGACATCTCAGAGTACGCCATCGGCTGTGCCACGAAGAACGCGCCGAGCGCGAGACTCTTCTGCGCGGACCTCGCGGAAGGGCTGCCCCGGGACCTCTCGGAAGAGCGCTTTGACCTCGTGCTCGCACGATACGTTCTCGAGCATATGGAGGATCCCTCCGCCGCGCTTGAGGTGATGGCGTCGGCACTCGCTCCAGGCGGGGCGCTCCTGTACGCTGTGCCGGACCTCTCGTCACCTGGCAGGAAGTACAAGGGAGATAAGTGGTTCGGGTTCCTGGACGAGACCCACGTGTCGCTGCTCGAGCCCGCGGAGTGGGTTGCGATCACGAAGAAGGCCGGGTTCACGATCGAGAAGATGTTCTCCGATGGACTCTGGGACCTGCCCTACATTCGTGGCGTTCCCCGGGTCCTGCAGTACGGTCTGTTCAGCTTGCCGACCATCGTCTCGGTTGCGCTGGCCCGGCCGATGATTCCCGCGGGTAAGGGCGAGAACCTGATCGTCATCGCCCGCAAGATCAACTGAAGAGCTTCGACGCGCCACGGCCCGCCGGGCGTGGCGAGGAAGGCTGTGCGATGGTGATAGACGTTGCGGTTGGAAGCGGAACGGGAGAGAGCGGAGAGCGGGGGGTGCGTTTCCGCCGAGTGGATTTTCGCGTGGTTGCGCTCTTCCTTGTTGCGGTCGTGGTTTTCGTCGCGGCGTGGGGTGCCTTCTGGAGCGCCACGGACAACGAGTTCATCTGGGATGACCCCATCATCTTCAGCCGGCAACTACCGTACTTCGATAGCTTCAGCAATGTGTTCTTCCCGCCCAAGCGCATCCCGCAGTTCGGGACTCACTATTACCGGCCTTTGATCGTTGTGAGCTATCAGATTGACGAGTGGATCTCGGGGAAATTCTGGAGCCGGGAGGAGCGCCAGAAAGCACGTCAGTTCGTCTACCATAGCTCGGTCGTGCTTTACCACTCGCTGGCGAGCCTGCTCGTCTTCCTGCTCGGATTGCGGCTCTCCCGGCTCAATCGTCTGGATTGGCCGCTCGGTGCCGCCGCGGCGGGAGGGGCGGCGCTGGTTTTCGCGGTACATCCGATTCATGTCGAGTCCGTTGCGTGGATGGCCGGACGTTCCGATGTGATTTGCGCCATTTTCGTTATCGCGTCCCTGATCACCTACCTCAGGTACAAGGAGGCACCCCGGCTCATGGATCTCATCTGTGCGCTTGGATTCGCCTTCTGTGCGATGCTGAGCAAGGAGACCGGCGTTTGTCTGTTGATGGCGATCCCGCTGGTGGATCTCTTGATCCGCGGATCGAAGACGAAGGCGGCGCCAGCGGGTAGCGGATCCCGCAGGAGAACCCGCCGGGAAAGACGTAAAGAAGAGGTCGCCGGGAAGAGACCCGCTTCCGGTGCCCCCCTGTGGCTACGCTGGGCCGCGTTGGCCCTCGTCTGGTTGGTCTACAGCCTGCTTCGGTCAGAGGCGCTGGGGTCCGGCTCTCTTCGCAGCAGCGGCCATGATCTCGCCAGTTTCTTCGGCGCCATCGGGTGGTACTTGCGGAAGATTGTCTGGCCGGGCGAGCAATCGGCTTTCGTCTCCGATCTCCCGGGAGTCGCCTATGTCGTCGGCGGTGTGCTGGTGTCGTTGGCGGCGGCATACGCACTGTACAGGTTTGTTCGGCTCAAGACCTACGGCGGTGAAGCCATATCCATGTCCCTGATCTTCGTTTCTCTTGCCCCCTCGCTGGCGATCGTCATGTTTCGCATCTCGGAGACCCCGCTGGCGGAGCGCTATACCTATCTGCCGAGTGTCGCTCTGTGTTTGTTGGCGGGCCTGCTGCTCGCGAGAGTGGCCGCGCGGATTCCGAAAACGCTCCCTGCGGCGCTGGCTCCTGCGGGCATCGCCCTCGTCTCGATCCTCATTGCGATTCCGGCGAGTTACGCGACGCTCGAGCGGGGGGCTGTCTGGCAGAACGATCTCGCCTTCTGGACCGATACCGTCCGCAAGGCGCCCGATCAGGGTCTGCCACACCTGCATCTTGGGTTGACCTACAACAAGCTCAAGCGCGAGGCAGAGGCGCTTTCCGAGTACAAACAGGCCCTCGCCAAGTACGATGACACGGAGGGCCGATCGAAGGCCTACAACAACATGGGCACGCTCTACCTGAGCCAGGGCAAGATCCCGCAAGCCGTGGAAGCCCTGCGGGGAGCTCTCAAGGAGCGTCCCCGCTACCCGACCGCCAACTACAACCTTGCGCTCTGTGAGGAGCGTCTCGGCCATACCGGGCGAGCAGAGGCCCTGCTGCGGACGGCGATCAAGCTGAATCCGCGCTACACCAAGGCCCACTTACAGTTGGGTCGGCTGCTGCTTAGACGGGGCCACGAGAAAGAGGGTGCCAAGCACCTCAAGAACGTCCTGCAGATGGCCCCAGCGAGTCGCGAGGCGGAAACGGCGCGCCGTCTCATGTCGAATTCGAAGTAGCTGAACGGCAGCGAGTACTCTCCTTCGTCAAAGAGAGCAGGCCATACCATTCGGCCGGACATGCCTGGTACTCTCCGAGCCCAGGTGGTTCCGCCCGAGTTCGTGGTCCGCGGAGACGAGATCGACGCTTAGCTGGTGGGAATGATCGAGCTTGGCGCAAGCTCCGTTGCGTGTGCCCGGTGTGTCCTCCCCCAAGGCGCTGTTTCGCTGTTCCTCCCCCCAGCGCGTGGAATGCGGCGTGATCCGCAGCTGCACCTACCCACAATGAACGGCAGAAGGGCCAAAAAAAGTTCATATTTGCGGGCTATGGCGCTTCACTTTCACATGCTGTGCATGCGATTATCTTCGCCACTATCCTGCCGTTTGCTTACTTGTAACTCATCTGACTTTAGTTTTTTTGGGAGAGATGAATCCATGGCTTCCTTCGGATCGGTCGTCTGGTCGTCGATCGGAAAGAAGGTGATCACCGGTCTGACGGGATTTGCCCTCGTGGCATTCGTCGTCGTACACCTGATCGGCAACCTCACCCTTCTTCTCGGACCGGGCCCCTTCAACGAATACGCTCATTTTCTCGAGACCATGGCGCATGGCCAGCTGATCTACGTGGCCGAGGTAGGGATGATCGTCCTCTTCCTCGCGCACATCATTGCTGCGGTCAGTGTCGCATGGCTCGATCGGCGCAAGGCTCGCCGGGTCGCTTATCGCTATTCCACGAACGCCGGTGGCAAGAGTCGCAAGACGCTCTCGTCGACGACGATGATCTACACGGGAAGCCTGCTGCTCGTGTTCATCATCGGGCACATCAAGAAGTTCAAGTTTGGTGGCGCGGTTGCTGACGCGGATGGCGTAAAGAACCTCTACAAGGTCGTGGTGAGTGGGTTCCAGGACCCGGTGTTCACGACGATCACCGTCGTCATGATGATCATTCTGGGCTTCCATCTGCGCCATGGCGTGTGGAGCGCCTTCCAGTCGCTCGGCCTGGCAAACGATCGTTACTTGCCCACCCTGGAGCGGATCGGCTTCGTGCTCGCGATCCTGCTCGCCCTGGGGTTCATCGTGATCCCACTGGTCCTCTTCTTTGCCGGTGACCCCAACGCGATCGTGGGAGGCCACTAATCATGTCTAAGATCCTCGACCCAAAGATCCCCGCGGGCCCCCTGGCCGACAAGTGGGACCGTCACATGATGGACAGCCCTCTGGTCGCCCCGGGTGGCAACCGCCGCAAGTTCAAGATCATCGTCGTCGGGACCGGTCTCGCCGGGGGTGGCGCTGCGGCTACCCTGGGTGAACTCGGCTACAACGTGCTGAATTTCTGCATCCAGGACACCCCCCGACGGGCCCATAGCGTGGCGGCCCAGGGCGGAATCAATGCTGCCAAGAATTACCAGAACGACAGCGACAGCGTGTACCGCCTCTTCTACGACACGATCAAGGGAGGCGACTACCGCTCCCGCGAGGCGAACACCTACCGTCTCGCCCAGCTCTCCACCGGCATCATCGATCAATGCGTCGCGATGGGTGTTCCCTTCGCGCGCGAGTATGGCGGAACGCTGGCCAATCGTTCCTTCGGAGGAGTCCAGGTCAGCCGAACCTTTTACGCGCGCGGCCAGACCGGCCAGCAGCTGCTCCTCGGAGTCTACAGCGCCCTGAGCCGCCAGATTGGCGCCGGAACGGTGAAGATGTTCCCCCGCTACGAGATGCTTGATGTCGTCGTTGTCGACGGCAAGGCGCGGGGCATCATCGCCCGCGAACTGATCACGGGCCGCATCGAGCGCTACGAGGCCGACGCGGTCGTGCTCGCCACGGGGGGGTACAGCCCCGTGTTCTACCTGTCGACGAATGCTGTCAACTGCAACGCGACCGCGATCTGGCGAGCCCACAGACGCGGAGCGTATTTCTCGAACCCCTGCTACACACAGATCCATC
>JANTFM010000176.1 GCA_024763475.1 Acidobacteriota bacterium
CTGCTCGCGCAGTTGCGCAAGACCCATCGCGGACAGACCTTCACGAGGGACGATGTCGCCGCTTTGGGCGAGTCACTCGACACGGATCTGGCGTCGTGGCTGTCGGTATGGCTCGATGAAACGGATCTTCCGGCATTTGTCGCGGAGGAGGCCCGTGCCTTCCGCCTGCCGGACTCCGAAGATGGCACGCCCCGCTACCAGGTCCTCCTTCGCCTGCGCAACGATGGGCCGGTCGCGGGCCACTGCATGATGCAGACCTATTTCGGCGATTCCTCGGCACCGAGCAAGAGCGAGCCCCTTCGGATCGAGGCGCATTCTGAAGTCGAACTTGGCGATGTGGTGTCGAAGCCGCCAACCACCGTGCATCTCGAGCCCTATCTGGCCCTCAACCGGCGCGGGTTCGGCATCACTCCCGAAGCAGACGATATCGAGCAGACGGTCGATGGGGAGCCTTTTGTCGGGATCCGCGAGCTCGAGTATTCCGTCCCGGAGAGCGCCTCGATCGTCGTGGACGATCTCGACGAGGGTCACTTTCGCGCCAACGAGAAGGAGGGCCGCTCGTTCTTCCGGCTTGGCGGAAGGGCCGGCGAGGATCAAGACCTCGATGGCGGGATTCCCGCCAATCGTGTGGGACCGCCTCCCTCGCGTTGGGAGCGTGTACAGATCTGGGGTGCCTACGGCAAGTACCGCCACACCGCGGCGGTCGTCTCGCCCAAGAACGAGGAACAAACAGCAGTCTTCACTGCCGAGCTACCGGAGGACGGCAGCTGGTCACTCGAATTTTTTGTCGCCACGGGTCTGCGGCAGCGGATCCTCGGCGTCCAGGGCAGCATGCCAAAAACATATGACCTGACGATTGAAGACAGCTCGGGCGCGCAGGAGCTATCCTTCGATGCCTCCGCGGCGGTCGCAGGCTGGAACCTGCTCGGTGAATTCGAACTTGCCGGCGGGGAGGTGAGCGTGGAAGTCGCCGCGGGCGAGGGCTCACGTCTTATCGTGGCGGACGCCATTCGCTGGACGCCCGCAGGGAAGATTGCGAAGGAAGGAAGCGAGTGATGCAGCGTCGGTGGATCCTGGGAGCCTGTCTGACCGGAGCCAGTGTGGCTCTTCTATGCGGAGCCTGTACGAAGTCCAATAGCGAGGAGGCGATCCAGTTTCGCGTCCCCGTGAGCGTGAAGGAGGTCAAGGTCGGCACGGTCGAGGATCGTATCGTGGCGACGGGCTCGTTGCGGACCTCGGAGTCGTTGAGCCTCACGGTGGAGACTGGGGGCATCCTGCACATCGAGACGAATCCCCGAAGCGGCCGACGCCTCGCCGAAGGGGATTCCGTGTCGGCCGGCCAGCATATCGCCACCATTAGCGGCGAGGAGATCCGTCTTGCTGCGCGCAGCGAGGCGACGCGGCGGCGTTACGAGACGGCGCGGCGCGACTTCGAGTCCAAGAAGCGCCTCTTTGAGGAGGGACTGATTCCCGAGCAGGAACTCTCCCAGGCAGAGGCCTCGCTCGCCGAAAGCCAGGTCGAGGTCGAGCGGAGCCAGTTTACAGAATCGAGAACTGGACTCGAATCGCCCATTGCCGGCGTTCTTCTGCGGCTCGCCCGTGACACCCGGGATAGGCCCCTGGCGGATGGGCAGAGGGTCACGGCGGGTTTTTCCGTCGCCGAGATCGCCCCCTTGAGCCCGCTCATCGCCGATATCGACCTCGTGGGACCCGATGCCTCGCGGGTCCGTGTCGATCAGGAGGTACGCCTGCGGCATCACGGATGGAAGGGCAAGACCTTTCACGGAAGAGTCCTTCGCATCGCTCCTTCCCTTGATCCCGTGACACGCGCGTTCCGCGTGGAAATCGAGATCAAGAACAAGGAGGGGCAGCTCAAGCCCGGGATGTTCGTCGAGGCAACGATCATCGTGGAACGGCACATCGAGGTCCCCATCATTCCCCGGAGGGCCCTGACGGAGCGTTCCGGCAAGAAAGTCGTTTTCGTCTTGAAGGGACAGCGGGTCTCCCAACGAGAGCTGCACCTCGGCCTCGGCGACGATGAGATCGTGGAAGTACGCGGCGGTCTCGAAGTGGGAGAAAAGATCGTCACGAAGGGCCTGGAGACACTGGCGGACAACAGTCAAGTCCGCGTGACGGGTTCTTGAGCCATGGAGTTTCTTACGCGCCTGGCCACGCGCCGGCCCGTCGCCATGACCGTGTTCGCACTGGCGATCGCCCTGATTGGCTGGAAGTCGTGGGGCCTGCTGCCAGTGGACCTCCTGCCGGATGTCGAGAGCCCGACCGTCGTCGTCTCGATTCGATCGGGAGATCGCCCTCCGACCGAGATGGAGCGGATCTACGGGGAGGGCGTCGAGAAGCGCCTCTTCACCGTACGAGGCATTCGGGACATCTCGCAGGTTGCGCGTACGGGACGGATCGTGGCCACGGTCGTGTTCGCGTGGGATGCCGACATGGATCTCGCCCTGATCGAGGTACAGAAGGCTGTCTCGCCCATCGGATCCGATCCCGACGTTGACGAGATCCTCGTTCGCCGCTTCGACCCGAGGCAGGCACCCGTACTGACCCTCGGCCTGGTGGCTCCGGAGCAGCGGCCGGATCTCGCGGAACTCCGCCGGATCGCGCGCCGCCAGGTCGCACCCGCGCTGGAACGTCTGGAGGGCGTTGCCGAAGCCCGCGTTCTTGGCGGACGGGAGCGCGAGATCGAAGTGCGTCTCGATCGCTACCGTCTCGAGGCCTTCGGCTTGACGCTCAGCAGCGTGAGCGAGAGGCTGCGCGCTGCGAACATCGACATCAACGCGGGTTCACTCGAGGACGATGAGCGCGTTCTCCTCGTACGCGGCATTCAGCGCTATCGGGATGTCGCCGACGTTCGCGCGGTCGTCCTCCACTACCAGCGCGACAACGCGGGCAACGTGATCCCGGTCCACGTCTCCGACCTTGCCGAGGTTCATGAGGTGGATGCCGAGATCACCCATCTGGTCCGGGTCGATGGGCAGGAGGGGGTCGCACTCTCGATCTACAAGGAAGCGGGTGCCAACACCGTTGCGGTCTCGCGGACCATCCAGCGCGCGATGGAGGCGCTCGAGGGTGATCTTCCCGGTGTACGAGTCGCCATCGTCGCCGACGAGGCCTCCCTGGTCGAAGAATCAATCAGCGAGGTCCAGACCGCGGCGCTGGCCGGGATCTGCCTCGCGGTCCTCGTCCTTGCCCTCTTCCTGCGCTCCTTCGCCTCGACGCTCGTCGTATCAGCGTCCGTGCCGGTCTCGTTGCTCGCGACGCTCTTCCTGATGCATCTCGGCGGCCGGACGCTGAATATCATGACGCTGGCTGGACTTGCCCTGGGAGCGGGGATGCTCGTCGATAACGCGATCGTTGTCGTCGAGAGCATCTTCCGCCGACTCTCCCGGGGAGCGCCCATCATGGACGCTGCGGCAGAAGGGGCCGCCGAGGTCTCCGGAGCCATCGGGGCGAGCACCTTGACAACCTGCATCGTCTTCCTGCCCGTGCTCTTCATTCATGGACTCGCCGCACGCCTCGTCGAGGGACTCTCCTTCACCGTCATCGTTTCGCTGGCTGTTTCCATGGTTGTCGCGTTGATGCTGATTCCTGCGCTCTCCGTGTGGCTTCTGCCGCGACGGCAGAAGACGCTTCGCGACCCGGGTAGCAGCCGCGTCGCCGGACTCGTACGCACTTTCCTTCGCGTGCCCGCCATCGTCGTAGCGTTGAGTGTGCTCCTGATCGGTGGCGGAATCTGGTCCCTGCGCGGCCTCGGAACGGAGCTGTTGCCGCCGGCCGACCCCCAACAGTTCTCACTCCGCGTCGTTTGCCCGCCAGGGCAGAGGGTGGAAGCAACGGCGCAGGTCATCGCTGCCATCGAGCAGATTCTCGAAGAGGCGGCTGGAGAGGATCTCGTCGCGATCCTGTCCGAGGTCGGCAGGTTGCCCGAGGACGACCGGCAGATCCGCGAGGAGCAAAGCGAGGAGAACACGGCACGACTCCTCGTGCGTCTCGCCACGGGCGGCGTCAGCGGAAAGGTGATCGTTGCGAGGGCGGCCCCGGCGGTTGCGAAGCTCGCCGGCGTTCAGGCGAGCTGGGACGTGGGCAGTTCCGCGCTGGCGCGAGCCGTGGGAAGCGCGGGGCCACCGATCCGTGTCGAGATCACCGGACGCTCCCTGGCAGATCTTCGTGCCGGTGCCGTAGAGATCACGGCGCGAATGGCGGCCCGCGAGGCGCTCTGGAACGTCCGCTCGTCCTTCGAGGGGGGGCCACCCGAGCTTCGTATCGTGCTGGACCGGAGTGTTGCCGATGGGCTGGGCGTCGGTATCGACTTGATCGCCGACACGCTCTCGGCAGCACTCGACGGGAAGCGGGTCACCGAGATTTCCACCGGGGACGAGGAGTACACGCTGCGCCTGCGCCTCCCGCCGATTCGACGGGACGAGCTTGCGAGCCTGCCCCTCGTCACCTCTGACGGGAAACGGCTCGCGTTGGGCGAGATCGCGAGTTTCGTCCCGCAGGCTGGGGCCCGCGAGGTCTTCCGCAGGGACCAGCGTCGCGTCGCCGCCGTCACGGCACGGATTGCCACAGGGGCAGACTACCCCGCTGCCATCGACGCGGCTCTCGCGGCGATTGACGAGAGCCAGCTGCCCTCCGGCCTGCGCGCGGCGCTCGTCGGGGAGGAGGAAGAACGCGAGCGCAGCTTCGCTGAACTCGAGAGTGCGCTCCTCCTCGCGCTGGTGCTCGTATTCATGGTCCTCGCGGGCAAGTTCGAGTCCCTCCTGCATCCCTTCACGATCCTGGCCTCCGTGCCGTTGGCGCTCGTCGGCGTCGCGGCGATCCTGGTACCCACGGGTTGGCCTGTGGGCGTCATGGCGCTGCTTGGCATGATTCTTCTCTCCGGCATCGCGGTCAACGATGCGATCCTGCTCGTCGATGCCGCGACGCGCCTTCGGCAGGATGGAATGCCACGGCAGGAAGCCCTCGCGCAGGCCGCGGCTCTGCGACTGCGTCCGATCCTGATGACGACCGCGACCACCGTGCTCGCGATGTTGCCCCTGGCCGTCGGCTTCGACGAGGGCGCCAGGCTCCGCGCACCGCTCGCGCTGACCGTTATCGGCGGCATTCTCGCCTCGACCCTGGCCTCGCTCCTGGTGATTCCCTGCCTCTATGACTTGCTCGATCGCATTTCGTGGCCGCGCGGGAAGAAGAGCGCATGACCCCTTTCGAAATTCCGGTGCGGCGGCCCATCGCCACGGCGATGGTGTTCACGGCACTGGTCCTGCTCGGGGTCATTGCATGGCAGAAGATCCCGGTTGAGCTCTTCCCGGCAATCTCCGGTGACCAGCTCCAGGTCAATTTTGTCCGCCCCGGCAGCGAGGCGGAAGCCGTCGAGCGAGAGATCCTGATTCCCCTCGAAGGCCGAATCAGCGAACTCCCGGGAGTCGAGGAAACAAACGCGCAGATCACGGGCTCCTCGGGATTCATCACGATTCGATTCGAGAAGGACGCGGATATCAAGGTGCGGGAGCTGGACCTCCGGCGTGTCGCCGCAGACCTCGCACACACCCAGCCACCGGGCACGGTGATCGATGTGGGCGCGTCGATGGATTTCTCCGCCATGAGTCGCTTCGTGATGATCGCGCAGGTGACCGCAGCGGTCGATCGTCACGCACTCCGCTCCCTGGTCGAGGAGAGGATCGAGCCCCGCCTGTCCGGAGTCCCGGGAGTGAGCCGGGTCTTGATCTTCGGTGGTTCGGAGCATGGGGTCAGCGTCTTCATCGACCCTGACAAGAGCACGGCCCTCGGCCTGTCGCCGAGCCAAGTCACGGCCATGCTCTCTCGAACGGTGGCCCGGCCCCGTTTCGTCGGTGGCATCGAGGACGAAGGGGGCCGGAGATCCGTGCTCCTCGATGGGCAGCCCGCCGGGCTCGATTCGCTGGCGGATACCGCAATCGTCCCGGGGCGGCCAGCGCAGCTCCGCCATGTCGCGCGAATCGTGGAGGGTGCCGGACGGGAAGAGGGGCTCTACCGGGTCAACGGCGCGACCGCGGTCGGCATCCTGATCTTCAAGAAAGAAGATGCCAACCTGGTTCGGCTCGGAACCCAGTTGCGAGAGCGGCTGGACACCTTGCGGGAGGAGTTTCACGAACTCGGAGTCGACTTTCTGATCAACTTCGATGCGGCGGAACTCGTAGACAACCAGATCAACCGGCTCAAGAGACTGGCCGCCGGAGGCTTCCTGATCGCCCTCCTGGCACTGTATCTCTTCCTGCGCCAACTGAGGGCCGTCATCGTCGTCGTCGTCTCGGTACCGGTCAGCATCCTCATCGCACTGGCCCTGCTCTATGTCAGCGGCCAGACCCTGAACCTGATCACCCTCTTCGGTCTCGCGGTCGGACTGGGCATGCTGGTTGACAACGCCATCGTCGTCTACGAGGCCGTTCAACGACAGCTCGAGCGTGGCTCAAACCCCGATCGTGCGGCAGCGGAAGGCGTGCGGCGCACGATGCGCGCGATCATCGCCGCGACGGCGACCAACGCGGTGGTCTTCCTGCCCCTGCTCCTGGTCGACCTTCCGGACACGTCCTTACGCTCGATGCTCGCAGTCCTCACGGTGGCCTACCTGCTGCCACTGGTTGGATCCCTGCTCGTGGCGCTCGGGCTGGTACCCCTTCTGGCGCGACACCTTGCGGCCCCGGCGGCACTGGCCCGCTTGAGGCGCATCGCCCAGCGGCGCACGCGCAGAGGCGGTCTCTCCCCGCCGGATCGGGGTCGAGAACTCTTCGGCGCGTTGATCAAGGTCGCGCTGCACCATCCGGGTTCCTGGCTCGCTGGTGTGCTCGCAGCCGTGATCCTCACCGCACTGGTGACGAGTCTCTGGCTGGGCACAAGCGTTTCCGGGATGGGCGGGCAGAATGCCGATGAGGTGCAGATGGCGGTGGAGCTGCCTCCCGGCTCTTCGCTGGAGACGTCCAGCGCCCTGATGAAGCGGATGGAAGGTAGTGTCCTGCGCCTGAATGGCGTGGAGAAGGTCTCGAGTTTCATCCAGGAAGGCAGCGCATCTCTCACCGTCACCCTTGACGACCCGGAGGATCGGCCAGCTGGACTCGACGCATCCCGTGTGCGGAAGATCGTCACCGACCTCGCCGAGAACGAGCTGCAGGGCGTGGAGGTTACGCGTCCGGGCGAAGGCCGGGGCGGTGGACAAGCCGGGGGTGACGACCGGGCACGCGCTATTTTTGGCGATGCGCCGGCCGAGTTCGTCCTTTCGGGTCCGGACGCTGCAAAGCTGCACCAGCTAGCGCAAGGCCTGCGTGCCCAGCTCGTCTCCATTCCCGAGATTCTCACGGCCTTCATTCCCGGCTCCGAGGGCATGTCCGAGTTGCACGTGCGGCCCAACAAGACCGCACTTGCGGCCTTGGGCCTCAGCGGGGACCAGATCCTGCCCGCGTTGAGTGTTCTGCGCCGGGAGGGCATCGTCATGCGCACCGGGATCACGCTTCGCGATGGCCGCGAACTCCCCTTGACCGTCTACCGAGAGAAGGGAGCCGAGGGTAAGCGAGGACTGGAGCAGTTGAGGATCCCCACCGCGGCGGGCGCGTTTCCCCTGCCCGTACTCGCCAGCCTGCGCGAGATGCCACCGGTGCCCTCGATCGCACACCACAACGGGCGCAGGGAGCTGAGCGTGCGCTATCGCTTCTCCCGCAACGCGCCGCGGAGTGGGCCGCAGAAGGAGGCTCTCGACAAGCGGATTCGCAAGACGGTCCAGCAGGTACACCGGCCGACCGGATACGCCATCGAGGCACCACCGGGAGACGAGCAGACGAGCTGGTTCCGCAAGATCGTCGTCCCCGTTGTGCTCCTGCTTTTTGCCGTTCTCGCCGTGACCTTCGAGTCCCTCGTCCTGCCACTGCTCGTCTTGCTGGCACTGCCGATGACTCTCATCGGCGCCACCTGGACCCTGATCCTCACGGGAACACCCCCGGACTTCATGGTCATCGTCGGCGCGCTCGCATTGCTTGGGCTGACTGTCAATCCCGCGATCCTGCTGGTAGACCGTATGCAGGAGAGAATGCGGGGTGGCTTCTGCGGCCCGGGCGGCGCGGCGCTCGCGGCCGTTCGCGAGCGCGCGCGTCCCGTCCTGATGACCACCGTCACCACGGTTGCAGGCCTGTGGCCTCTCGCCCTGGCCACGGGAACACAGGACGAGATCTGGCCACCGTTTGCGACGGTCGTGATGGGGGGGCTCGTCGCCTCCACCGTGCTGACTCTGCTGGTCATTCCCGTGGGCTTCGTCCTCCTCAGGAGACTGG
>JANTFM010000177.1 GCA_024763475.1 Acidobacteriota bacterium
AGCGCTCATCACGAGCCATGGAAACGATCTCGGTTCTTGCCCCGCCGTCCCCGATCAGGACACCGTCGGCGCGTTGGAGAACGAGCCGGGGCGCCGCGACGAGGTCGTCACCCTGCCAAGCCCGCGCCGGACTCCCGAGGAGAATGATCCGCGCACGGTCCTCACCCTTCCAGGTGAGAGCATCGCCCCGTGCGACCGTATCCTCCGGCCCGTGAATCACGATCTCTCCCAGCCCTTCAAGACGTCTTAGCCCACCGCTCGCATCCTGCAGGACTTCGAGAGTGTTTCCCTCGATCGTTCCCGCACGACTCACACCCCCGCTCTCCCGGGTCCAGTCGAGCTCGAATCCTGCGTCCGCGAGAAGGGACCAGGTCTCAGGACTCACTCGGGACGCACGCCAATTCGAGCTGCGAACTCGAATTCTCTGCGTGCCCCCCGGGATCGCCTGGATCAGGACAAGGGACGCCGGGCGGCCCAGATCGACCCGCTCGGGCTCCTGCGCACCCTGCCGCATTCCCGCGACGGTGAGTTCGGCCGCCGCGACTTGCCAGGAGGAACGCTCGTCACCGCCGCGCAGAAGCACGGGACCTTGGGAGAAGAAACTTGCGTCATCGCCGTCCCGTGGAAAACTGACCTTCGTCGCCCCGGCGAGCAGGGTCTGCCGTTCCCGCCGGGCGCGCATCGCCTTGGGAAAGATGAGCTCGCCCGTCGCCAAGCGATAGGACAGCCTCGGTGCCTCGATGAGCCAGGCCGGCGCGGCACCGACCTTGATTTCCATCGTACCCTCCGCCTCGATCAGGCGCCCTTCGGGCCGATAGTGCAGAGAACTGAAGCGGGCTTCCAGAGCCTCTCCGACGACGCGCGCTTCCCCGGGAGACTCGAGGAGGCCGGAGGCTGCATCGTAGCTGAGTTCCTCAGTAAACAACTCCATACCATCCGGGTCCTTCACCTTGACGTTGCCGAAGAGAACCACGACCACCCCACCATCTCTCCGCGCCCCGCCCTTGCGCTCGAGACGCCCGCGATCCGCACGGACCAGGACGGCTCGGCCGTCCTGGAGGTACACCTTCAGCTCGTCCACATCCTCGAGGAAGTGCAAGCCGCCTTCGAGTCCAAGCAGGGTCTTGGCGGCAAGATCGAAGACCACCTCGCCCGCCCGCGTCGTGCTCCAGGCGAACCCGCCTTCCAAGCGGGCCGTCTCGTTGCTGTGAACGGCTCTCCGGCTCACAACGGGCTCTGCCACCGCGGGCCGGTCGCGAAAGAGCTCGTAGGAGAACGCGGCAACAAAGCCCACCGCGATCACGGCGACGAAGAGGTGACCTCGACCCAGACGCATCAGCGGCCGCTGAACTTCGGCTTGCGCTTCTCCAGGAAAGCAGCCGTACCTTCGCGCATGTCATCTGTCGCGAAACAGACACCAAAGAGTGAAGCCTCGAAATGAAGCGCCTCGCCGAGGGGCATCTCGCATCCCTTGCGCGTCGCTTCGAGACAGAGGCTCACCGCTGCCGGGCTCTGGCGAAGGATCTCGCCGGCCAGCGTTCTGGCAGCATCCAGAGCGCTGCCCTCCTCCGCCACGCGATTGACCAGCCCCCACGCGAGGGCCGTCTGCGCGTCGATCATCTTGCCGGTCAGCACCATCTCGAGGGCGCGACCCTCCCCGACGAGCCGGGCCAGCCGCTGAGTGCCGCCAAAACCGGGAATCAGCCCCAAGGAGACCTCTGGCTGGCCGAAGCGCGCCTTCGGGCCGGCAACTCTGAGGTGACACATCATTGCGAGCTCACAACCACCTCCGAGAGCGAAACCCGGGATCGCGGCGATCACCGGCTTAGCCGCACCATCGATGGCGTTCGCCAAGGCCTGTCCAGCCAACGAGAACTCCCGCGCCTGCAACGAGGAAAGACTCGCCATCTCTCCAATGTCGGCTCCTGCCACAAACGCCTTCTCTCCGGAGCCGGTCAGGATGATGACCTGAGCTGCGGGGTCCGCTCCAGCTTCCTGGAGCGCCTGCCCAAGCTCCTTGATAACCTGGACGTTCAACGCGTTGAGCTTGTCGGGCCGATGGATCGTGAGCAGGGCGATTCCGCCCTCGGTCTGGCGTCGTACGAGACTTGAATCGGACATCTGGAACTCTCCTGGGGCAACGCGGCCCGGATGGGGGTTCCTAGTCTACCCGATGCCCGTCCCCCAGCGAGACTCAGCCGCGGATCCGCGCGGCCTGGACGTTGCGCCGGTAATCGTCCGCATCGATGTCCACGGTCCAGCACATTTCCGCCAGGCGGGAGATCAGCCGCGCACCGATCCGGTCCTCGAGGCTTTCTTCCCCCGAGGAAGGACTGGTGCTGCGGTTCGAAGTGATCAGCGTCAGGAGGGACTGGTTGTAGCGCTCGTTGATGATCTGGCCGAGCGTATCCCGCGCCCAGGGCGTCATCCGGCTGGCCCCGAGATCGTCGAGCAGGAGGACTTCCGCCTCGAGTGCTGGACGGAGAATCTCTCCAAAGCCCGATTCGGACTTGCGATCGTAGGTCTCCTGAATCCTGCGGAGCAGGTCGTGAAACTCCGCGAAGAGGCCGGTGATGCCGTAGTCTCGAACCAGTGCCCGCAAGAGGGCCACGCCGAGGTGGGTCTTGCCCACGCCGCAGGGACCGAGCAGGAGGAGGCCGTGGCGCCCCCGCGGGCCTTCGTTGACCACCTTGCGACAGCGGGCCACGGCACGTTCCAGCGAGCGATTGTTCAGGGTGTAGAACGTGTCCAGTTCACAGTCCCGATATCTCTCGGGAATCCGCGCGGCCGAGCTCCTCAAGGCCTTGCGGTCCACCTTGCGGCACTCACAGCGCTCGGCGAAACGCATCCCGTCGCGGATCTCGGTAACGAATCCGGTTCCGTGACAGAGGCCACAAGGGGATTGCATGCCGTCTCCGGATCAGTTCAGGTAACTGCGTAGCTGCTGTGTCTTCGAGGAGCGGTGAAGCTTCTTCAGCGCCTGGGCCTCGATCTGACGAATACGTTCCCGGGAGAGACTCATCATCTCCCCGATTTCCTTGAGTGTCTTGGGTTCCTGCCCCGTGAGACCGAAGCGCAACAGGATCACCTTGCGCTCCTTCTCATCGAGCTCGTGGAGCGCATTGCGGACCTGGGTCCGCAGGGCACCGCGCACGACCACGGAATCGGCCGAGGGGATCGTGTCCTGCTCCAGCTTGTCGGAGAGGTGGAACTCGTGCTCCTCGTCGATCACGGCCGAAAGGGAGATGTTTTCATCGGAGACCTGGAGCAGCGTCAACACATCCGCCGGGTCGACCTCCATCGCCTTCGCGATTTCCTCCACCGTCGGTCTGCGCTCGAGCTGTGACATCAACGCAGCTTGGGTCTTGCCGATCCGGTACAGCAGGTTTGCCTGCTTCTGCGGCAGACGGAATGGCCCGCTCTGATCCGAGAGCGCGTGAATGATGGACTGCCGTATCCACCAGACCGCATAGGTGATGAACTTGACGTTCTTCCCCGGATCGTAACGCTTCGCAGCCTCGATGAGCCCAACGTTCCCCTCGTTGATCAAGTCGAGGAACGCCAGCCCACACCCGCGGTAGCGCTTGGCGAAGGACACAACG
The DNA here is from genome assembly GCA_024763475.1 of Acidobacteriota bacterium. Taxonomy (GTDB): domain Bacteria; phylum Acidobacteriota; class Polarisedimenticolia; order J045; family J045; genus JANTFM01. Next base: position 3,603 of record JANTFM010000177.1, read on the forward strand.
AATCGCAGGTTGGCCTCAACGAGCTTCTGAAGAGCCGCCCCATCACCCTGCTGGATTCTTGCACCGAGACTGCGCTCCTCCTCTACGGTGATCCGCGGTAGTTTCGCGATCTCCTTGAGGTATTTCTTCAGCGACTCCGGTGACCCCTGATCTCGCCCCCGAGATTCAGTCTTCTCGGCACTAACCTCCTCCGTCATCGACCCTCCTGCTGCCGCACCATGTCATCCCGGGCGCGGGCGCTCATCCGTCCTTATCGGACGCAGTTGCCCAACTATAATAGCCTGAGCGAAAAAGTGCGGACCAGTCCGGCAAAAAACTGCTTCGCCGCCGCAGATTACGGGGGGTCCGGACAATCCGGCGAGCCGGGGCGCCTTTCGCCTCGAAGCGGAAACGAGACTCCGCGTCAATGGAGTTCGATCGGCCGAGCCCGGTGTTCCGGGAGCTTGGGGAAGGTCACTCGCAGGACTCCGGCGTCGAGTTCCGCGCTGACGGCTTCCAGGTCAAGCCCCTCCGGTAACTCGAATTTCCTCATGAACTTGCCAAAGGGTCGCTCCAGCTGATGGAAGGTCCATCTCGTGGCGTCCACGTCCCGCGCTCGCTCGCCCTGAACCACAAGCAGGTCGCCTTCCACGCTCAGATCGACCTGTTCCCGGGTCAGTCCGGCGAGCTCACACTCGATGTCGAGGGTATCGGAGGACTCGACGACCTGGGCCACGGGCCTCCAGTAGCTGATGCCTTCGCCGTCAGCCTCCATGGGCACCGGCCCCGTCAAGACGCTCTCGAAGAGCTTGTTCATACGGTCCTGAATGGTCAGCAAGTCGCGGAAAGGATCCCAGCTCTTCATCAGTCGATCTCCCTGCCTGGTCGCAAGACGAAAGGGCGATGGCTCCAGCCACCGCCCTTCCGTGTCCGTTTTCCGGAAGGCACAGGAGATTATTAGCCTCCTGCCTCGTTCTCGTCCACGACCTCGGCGTCGACAACGCCATCGTCACCCGGAGGAGAAGGCGGCGGCGGGTCGCCCGCGCCGGCGGCCCCCTCTGCCCCCGCAGCCTGGTAGAGCAGCTCAGCCATGGAATGCGCGGTCTTGGTCAGGTTCTCCTTCGCGGCCTTGATCGCCTCGACATCGCTGCCCTCGAGGGTTTTCTTGGCCTCCGCGATCGCCTCCTCGAGTTCCTTCTTCTTGTCTTCGGGAAGCTTGTCGCCCGAGTCGGCGAGGGTCTTGCCCATCTGCCAGACGAGGCTGTCCAGCTCGTTGCGAGCCTCGATCTCCTCCTTCTTGCGCTCGTCTTCCTCGGAATTCACCTTCGCGTCATCGACCATCTGCTTGATATCGCTATCGCTGAGCCCCGAGGACGCGGTGATCGTGATCTTCTGCTCGCGACCGGTCGCCTTGTCCGTCGCGTGGACGTGCAGGATGCCGTTGGCGTCGATGTCAAAGGTGACCTCGATCTGTGGCACGCCGCGGGGTGCCGGGGGAATCCCATCCAGTGCGAACTTCCCGATGGTCTTGTTGTCACTGGCCATCGGACGCTCACCTTGCAGGATATGAATCTCCACCTGGGGCTGGTTGTCGCTCGCTGTGGAGAAGGTCTCCGACTTCTTGGCGGGAATCGTCGTGTTGCGCGGGATCAGGGTCGTCATGACGCGACCCAGGGTCTCGATGCCGAGCGAGAGCGGCGTCACGTCGAGCAGAAGCACGTCCGTGACATCACCGGCGAGCACGCCCGCCTGGATCGCCGCACCAACGGCAACGACTTCGTCAGGGTTGACGCCCTTGTGGGATTCCTTGCCGAAAAACTCGGCCACGAGCTTCTGGACTCGCGGGATCCGGGTCGATCCGCCCACCAACACGACCTCGTCGATCTCGCCCTGCTTCATGCCGGCATCCTTGAGGGCGGCCTCGCAGGGTGCCAGGGTCCGGCGCACCGTCTCATCAATCAGCTGCTCAAAATGGGCCCTGGAGAGCTTGGTCACCAAGTGCTTGGGTCCCGAGGCATCCGCCGTGACATAGGGCAGGTTGATCTCGGTTTCCATCGTCGTGGACAGCTCGCACTTGGCCTTTTCTGCCGCTTCCTTCAGGCGCTGGAGGGCCATCTTGTCCTTGCTGAGGTCGATGCCCTGGTCTTTCTTGAACTCTGCGGTCAGCCACTCGATGACGAGCTGGTCGATGTCATCGCCACCGAGATGCGTGTCGCCGCTGGTCGATTTGACCTCGACGACACCCTCTCCCACCTCGAGAATCGAGATATCAAAGGTGCCTCCACCGAAGTCATAGACCGCGATTTTCTCATCGGACTTCTTGTCGAGGCCATAGGCCAGGGCCGCAGCCGTCGGCTCGTTCACCAGGCGCTCCACTTTGAGGCCTGCGATCTTGCCCGCGTCCTTGGTCGCTTGCCGCTGCGCATCGTTGAAGTAGGCGGGAACGGTGATCACCGCCTTGTCGACCGTCTCTCCAAGGTACGCCTCAGCATCCTGCTTGAGCTTCTGCAGGATCATCGCCGCGATCTCGGGCGGCGAGAACTGCTTGCCATCGATCGCGATCCTCGCATCGCCGTTGTCAGCTCGAACGACGTCATAGGAGACCTTACCGGACTCATCGCTGATCTCTTCGAACTTGCGTCCCATAAAGCGCTTGACCGAGGAGACGGTCCGGCCAGGGTTCGTCACGGCCTGGCGGCTTGCGAGAAGACCGACCAGGCGCTCCCCTTTCTCGTTTATGGCCACAACCGAAGGCGTGGTCCGGCCACCCTCCGCGTTGGGAATCACTGTGGGCTTGTCGCCCTCCATCACAGAAACCACTGAGTTCGTGGTCCCCAGGTCAATGCCGATAATCTTAGCCATCAGTAACTTACCTCCAGCGGCGATCTGCCGTCGCGAGGGTTTCTAAGATGGCCCAACAGGGGCGTCAAGCTGTGAAGGGAATTCCGTTTGCCCGCAGCCTCCTGCCGCGCGGGAGAGCTCGTCACCGATGATCGCCTCGCGACAATCTCTGGGATCGGTGGCGCGCCGAAGACCGCAACGGATGCGCCGTGGAGCGCAGAATGTTGCCCCTCGACGATTCCGAGAACTCATGCTGCTGCGCGCCATGTATCGAACAAATACGGCACTCAATGGAACGATTTCGTCGCCAGAAGTGGCATGCAACAGTCTTCGCTCCACGGGGCAGCGGATGCGTCTTACGGGACAGCAGGACCGGTCCATCCATGATGCCTAGAAACCTGCAAGGCTGCGCTCGAGCACACTGAAGCGATGCTCGCGGACCTGGGCTGGGAACGGCCCCGCAGCATCGCTCTCAGAGAGCCGATAACCCCAGGAGAAGAGCTCGTAACGGTAGTCTCTACCCCAGGGGTCGCCGGACAGGTACAGGTCCAGCAAGCCCTCGCCGACCACTTCCTCGAGGCCTTCCGGCCAGCGCGCGCGGGAGAAGGCATAGACCTTGAGCGCCTCCTCGATACGGGTCATGCGCACTGCGCTCGAGGAGCGGCGCAGATCGTCCAGACCAGAGGCATGCGCCACCCAGGAAGCGGACGCGACCGGCACCGGCAACGGCAGGCGCAGGCTGTCTGGTCGCACGGACAGGACCAACTCCTGGACCGCGGACAGGGTGCCGAGGATCACGAGCAGGCCCAGGAAAGCGGCAAGCACTCGCGCCGGCGCGGCCGACAGGAAGATGCGAGAGAAGGTCGATCTCCCCTCCGCATCGTCAGCAACAACCACTTCGATCAAGCGGGCCTCGACCAGCCGGGAGAGGGTCTTGAACCCCTCGAAGGCCCCAAGCTCCGTCAGATCAGCGATCTCGATGGCCGTGCGGCTTCCGTCAACCCAACGCAACACATGAACCTCGCGCTGCGTCAGCTTGGGAGCTCCATCATCCGACTCTGAGGCCAACGGATCGGCAATGAAGCCGAAGTCGATATCATCCTCGTAGACGGAGCCCTGCACATCAGAGGTGTCCGACGCGGCACTGGCCAACACACCCGCAGCGGCCCCGGTGGGCCGCAGGACGGCAGTCCGGGACGAGATGACCTGTTCGATCATCGGCCACTCGTCCACCATCTGGGCACCTTCCATGATCAGGTGCTCGCAGTTAATGGGCGTAATAAATTCCTGATCCCATTCCACCGAGGCCCGCGGCTGGAAATCGTACTCGCCATCCTTCCAGCGGAAGAGTTCGTAAAGGGTCTCCGTGATCTGCAGAGTCAGCTGTCGACGGATCGCCTCGTTCTCGACCCATCCCTGGTGGGAGAGGACGTGGCCTAGGCGCTGGAGCGTCTTCTTCTGGATCTTCAGCGCCTCGTCGAGGCGAGCCTCCGTGAGCTTGCCCGTACGCATCAGGAGGCTACCGACCCGATCCTCCACCGGGCGCCTGTTCGAGTCGGCAGCAACGATCCGGCCGCTGTCGAACATGACGCTGATCTCCTCCTCCCGATGACGGAGGATCAGGGCGCCCGTCTTACGCTGAAGACCGATCAGCTGCAGGATGTCGGTCAGAGAGAAATCCCCGAGCGTTCCTTTCAGCGCCATCGCTCAGCGCCTCCCAAAGGGCTGGCTGACCGGCAGCGGCCGAAGCCTCGGCAGCTGACAAATCACCCAGAACAGGACAGCTAGAGCGAGGAAGACCAAGCCCGCCGGCCAAAGCGTCGCGTAGAAGGGCAGAGCGAGGAAGCGTGCGGGAAGCAGCCCCGCCAGGAGCAG
>JANTFM010000178.1 GCA_024763475.1 Acidobacteriota bacterium
CGGGAGGTGTGGCCCTTCTTGATGTCTCGTCCGCTACGCCGCGTCTGCTCGATCGTCTGGAGCGCTTCGGTGTCGACCGCGTCCGGGCCGTCGCGGTGGGTGGCGGGCTCGTCGCCAGCGGCGAAGGCAGCTCGGGCGTGCGTTTCCTGCGCGTGACTGCCGAGGGAAAGTTCGAGGAGCTTTCGCGGCTCTCGGGGCTTGCCGGGGAGGTCACGGATCTGCTGCTCGAAGGCGAGGGGCAGACCCTCCGTGCCATCCTCGCGGCGGACCGGGCCGGCGTGCTGATCGTCGATCTCTCGGATCCGGCCCACCCGCGCCTTCAGTAGCAGGGAGGGCGGCAGGCCGCTGACCTCGTCGGGGTCAGGGCAGCGGGAAGCTTGGGCGGAGATCGGTCGGGACCCCATCGAGCTGCGAGAGGAGGAGCTTCATCTTCTTGGGTGCCGATCCGTGGGTCTCGATCAGTTGCCTGGCGGCCTCGTAGTCTCCGGTGGCTTCGATCCGCAGGATCCTCTCGAGAGCGGCGCGCAGTGCGGGTCGGAAGCGCCGTGCGACGAACGCAGCCTTGCCCGAGGCGTCGAAGCGGATCGCGCCCCCTTCCTCGAGGAGGCGAAACTGGATGGCTGATCCCCTGCCGTGAGCCGATGCCGTGCCGAAGCGCGTCGAACGAAAGAGGCTGGCGAGATAGGTCGCGTAGAGGCGCTCCGGAGCGAAAGAGAACTCGCCCTGGTCCCGCAGGAAGAGGAGGTTCCAGAGGCCGCAGAGATCGGCTTTCGCTTCCTCAATCGGGGGATAGGTCTCGAGGAGCACTTCCCTGACCTCAGCGTGATGTCCGTCGACGAGGATTCTTCCCGGGCCCATCCCGTGGCTCATCTCGTGCAGAAGCACATGATCCCTGAACAGGTCCTTGTCGACCTGTTCGGCCTGGGGTTCGACGAGGACCCGTTGCGCAATGGGGCGCATCGTCTTCTCGAACTTCAGTTCGATCATGTTGACCAGGAGAACCTTCTTCGATCCCTTGAGTTCCCGCACCATCTCGTCGTTGGGCAGGTTGAAGGCCGCTGTCTGGATGCCCGCCCGTGCGAGGCCTGCGCTGTAGACGAGGTCCGCGACGCGAAGCGGCGACTCGCTTCCACGGCGGGTCTTATTGTACTGTTCTGGAAGCGGCAGGCTCTGCTCCATCTTGCCCAGCAGCGGCTTCAGTCGATCCAGGCGGCGGCTCTCGACGGGATCGACGACCGTGACGAAGGACTCGAAAGCCGCCTTGTAGGCAAAGAGTCCGTCTTCGTAGACCTCGAAGGGCCCGAGGGTCAGCTCCACGGGAGAATCCACATCCATCCACGCCAGATCCGCGCGCCGGTAGTTGTCGCTCGACAGGGCGCCGGCGAGGAGCACGAGATAGTCCTTGAGCGAGTCGTTGCGGGTGATGCGGGCGGCTTCGAGCAGAGGCCGGGTCACTTGGGAGAGTTCCTTGGCGAAGAACTTCGAGTAGGGAATGCCGACCAGTTGGCCCTCCTTCCGCACGACCATCGTGGTCAACGAGATGAGTTCGGCCTCGCGGTCGGGGTGCTCGCGCAGGAACGTCTCCCATTCCTCGCGCCGTAGATCCTCCGGGTAGAATCCCGCGCCGCGTGGGTGCGGGGGGACGCCCATCACGAAGGCGTTCCACCCGCGCTGGCGTTCGTAGACGCCGAAATGCACGTCGAAGAGGTCGAGTGCCTCCGCGCCCGCCGCTCCAGGAATGCGTGCGAGAGCGTTGCGGTAGGCGACGTTCCTTCGATTGGCCTGGCGCAAGAAGATGTCATCGAGGCCTTGGCTGGCCTCTACGAGCAATCCCAGAACGGTTCGTTCTGTTTCGTCGAGTTTCGAAAGGTCCGCTTCGACGGTGACCGGCTCGAAGGCTGCGAGCCGGTCGTGGGTATCCTCGAAGAGGCTCAGTTCGGGAAGGGCCTCGAGGCCGCCGGCCGCACTCGATCCCGCCGGGGAAACGGGGGCGTCTCCACAAGCGACGAAGGCGAGAATAGCAAGAAGCGAGGCCGAGGCTCCGCCGAGGCGGCACATTGATCTGTGAGTCAGTGGCATGGACGGTCTCCGCAATCAGGCGCGTGCAGGATAGTCGCCCGGGGTGACGGGGAACAAGGGGCTGGCAGAAACCATGCGTGTTAGCCTTGCGTCGGCTGAGGCATTCATCGACGTGGTCGACAACTGAGACGATGGACCCGGATCCCGCCTGATTCTTCGAGAGGAGTCGGAGTTTCGGGGGAAGGGATCTTGAGCTATCCGGGTTAGGAGAAGAGCTTTGCCACGTCGGGAGAGCATGGCCTTGGGTGTCAGGCTGGCGCTTGCGCTGGTTCTGCTTTGCGTGACCTTTGCGGGTGTGGTCTACCTGGCGATTCTTGATGCCCAGTGGATGGCCCGTACGATCAAGGACGACCTCGACCGCCAGAGCGAGGCCTACGCCGAGGAGATCGGGGCATGGTACAACGCCGTATCCCGTGAGCATGCGCGGCAGATCGCCGCGCCCTTCCTCTGGAACGTCGAGACACTCGAAGGGCTCGAGGAAGGCACTCCGGCATTTCGGGGTCTTCAGCGCAGGATGTGGCAGTTCGTCTACGGGAGGGACAGGGAGCCTTTGTGGCAGGACGCCCCGGTCGGCCCGCTCGAATCCGTCCTGATCGTCGACAAGACACATCGTATTGTCGCGGCATCGGATCCGATGGTCGTGGATCGCCGTTTCACGGACCCAGCGGAGATCGCTCGTCTTGATGCCGCTCTCGAAGGTCCCCAGATGTATCGCATCCCCGCCGAGCGTGCCGATGGCCTGTCCGTCGTGGAGCTCTCGGTCGGTGTTCCCAACTCACGAGGAGAGACCATCGGCGTCGTGCGCCTGCGATACGTGGGCGGCGAGGTGGGCAGGGCGCCCGCTGCTCCGGCGCTGGTCGTCCCCGAACAACCCCGCTTCTGGGCCCCGGCGCTCGCCGGTCTGGTCGCGATTCTCGGTGTCGGCTTCGGGTTGTGGGCGACGATCCGCATCTTCGGACTCAACCAGCGGCTTCTGGCCATGGCGCGCGGCCTGCGTCTTCCCGCGGCCCGTGGGAGCGGAAAGGAGGCGTTGTCCGTCATCGAGGAGCGGCTGGAAACACTCAGCCACACCGTCCGGAGGGATGATCTCCTCGTGGCGTCACTGTCGGACGCGTTGCGTGAGGGCGTGATCCTGCTCGACCCCGAGGGCGAGCCTGTCGTGGCCAACCGCCAAACCGAGGTCATGCTCCAACTCGAGAATACCGACGCCGCAGACCGTCTGGCGCGCGTTTCCGGGCTGCTCCGGCGCAACCCGGCGTTGCGTCGTGTCGTGGTGGACGGTCTCTCCAGGCAGGGGGCCGTGCGCGAGCAGGCGATGATCCTCACCGTGCCGTGGGGTGAGGCGGTGGGGGTTCAGGTGACCTCCTACCTCTTGAAGGACGGGGAACGTACCGCCGGGATTCTGTTGGTCCTCAAGGATCGCGCGTCGATCGAGGTTCTTGAGCGCAACTTGCGCGAGGCCTCACGGTTGCAGACCATCGTCCGGCTCACGGGATCCGTGGCTCATGAGGTGAAGAATCCCCTCGGGGCCATCACGATTCATCTTGAGCAGTTGCGGCGCAAGCTGTGCAAGTTGGAAAGTGGCGAAGAGGTGCTCATCGAGCGGGTCGAGGTCATCAAGGAGGAGATCGCCCGCCTCAAGGAGATCCTTGAGGAGTGGCTTGACACCACGGCCCCGGAGGAACGCGCTCCCGCCCTGGCGCCGGCCGACGAGGTGCTCGAATCCGTGGGGCGACTGCTCCGTGTCGAGGCGAGACATCAGGACGTGGAACTCGTCATCGAGCGTGAAGGCGAGTCGCCGCGCGTCTCCCTGTCCTCGGCGCGCCTGCGGCAGGTGTTGCTCAATCTCTCGCTGAATGGGCTCCAGGCGATGGCAGAGGGCGGGCGCCTCACCCTACGCATGAGGTCAGACGCGGCCAAGACGATCTTCGAGATCGAAGACACGGGTGGCGGGATTCCCGAGGCGATGCGAGACCAGATTTTCGACCTGCACTTCACGACGCGTTCGGACGGGTCGGGACTCGGGCTGCCGATCTGCCGGATGCTGGTCGAGGAGGCGGGCGGGATCCTCACCTTCGAGTCGACGGCCGGCGAGGGCACGGTCTTCCAGGTCTTTCTCCCGGTGGCGCAGACCATGCGCCAGTCCCGCGTCGAGGAACCTGCGTCGTAGTTCCAGAGCCCTGCTACAAGGCGTCCGAGCCGGAGCTGTTCCAGATCCCAGCGACAAGGTGTTCGAGCCGGGGCCGTTTCAGAGCCCTGCTACAAGGCGTCCGAGCCGGAGCTGTTCCAGATCCCAGCGACAAGGTGTTCGAGCCGGGGCCGTTCCAGAGCTCTGCTACAAGGCGTCCGAGCAGGTGCAGCGATCGAGTTCCCGGTTGCAGGCGAAACAGTAGCCCTGCGCCTCGAAGGAGGCCGTCATCTCGGCCTGCCACGCGTCGGCGATGCCCATGCGCGCAACCTCATCGAGGTCCGCTTCCTCGAGCCAGGCCTTCATGTTGTCGAGGCTCTGGTGATAGGCGGTCAGCAGCTCGAAGATCGTAGGTTTGGCGACGGTGCTGTTCACTCTGTGCTCCCGGCCAGAACGTGGCGTGGCGGCGTGTCTCGAGACTCAGCGAAGTTTACGCGGAAAGCGCAGCAAACTTGCACCAAAAGGACAGAGCAGGTGCGGAGAGTTCCCCGCGAGATGGTCAGCATGGGTTGCCAAGGGTGGCGGAAGAGGTGGGATTCGAACCCACGGTACGCTTGCACGCACAACGGTTTTCGAGACCGTCGCCTTAAACCACTCGGCCACCCTTCCAGATTGACGGCGGAATACTAGCAGGAAACAAGGGAGTCTCCCAGTTCAGGGTGCTGGACTCTGGGTGCTTCTCAGCGTGGCGTGCAGCTCGAGGCCGAGGGCTTGGCTACTGGCGCAGGCGAGCGCGCCGGGTTCCATGGGGCCGACGCCGGCGGGAGTGCCCGTGAAAATGAGATCGTCCGCCTGCAGGGCGAAGAAACGCGAGATGGCCGCCACGGCGTGGGGCGGGTCGAGGAGCATCGCGTCACATCGGCCCTGCTGGCGGAGGGCACCGTCGACCGTAAGGGAGAGGTCGACTTCCTCCCATGGAACGCGGATATCACGTCGAGGAAGGAACTCGCTGACCGGGCCGGCGCCGGGGAAGCCCTTGCTGCGAGCCCAGGGAGCGCCCTTTTTCTTCGCCGCGCCCTGCAGATCCCGTGCGGTGAGATCCAGCCCGATGGCCACCGCCCGAATGGCGGCTTCCGCCTCCGCCAGGCCCAGGTCGGAACCTCCGCTTCCGAGGAGGAGGACGAGTTCAACCTCGTGGTGGACCAGGTCGCTGCCGACGGGGCAGGTGATGTCGCCGCCTCCCGTCAGCAGGCAACTCGCCGGCTTGATGAAGACGACGGGATCTGCGGCGACGCCCATCTCTCTCGCGTGCTCGACGAAGTTCCGGCCCAGCGCATAGACGCACCCTGCGCGAAGCTGCCCTTCTCCGATGACCGTGATATTGCCCGACTCTCGTCCTAGCTCTCGTCCCATGACATGGTCTCGCTTCCCAAAGCCTCTTCCTCTTCACGCGTCCAGTCGCGATGATCCCGTGGAGTTTGCGTCTCGAGTTCCGTCAGGCCTTCAACAAACAGGATAACAAGGCCGAGGCCGGCGAGTGCGCCCGCGAGGTAGACGAGAAAGAGGGGATCTCCGGAATCCAGAAAAAGAGCGCCCATCCAGGTGAGAGCGATCGAGCCAGCGGAGACGAGCAACAGGTCGAGGAGGAGGCGCACCCGTTTCGATACGACGAGTTCCGCCCGACACCATCGGCAAACGACACCATCCGCCGGCCGGAACCCAGCCATCCTGATTGAGGAAACGTGGCCGCCACATTCTGGACAAAGAGCCATATCTGCACCCCGCAGACCTACGATTGCCATCTCCCCCCGTGGAAGACAATTCAGCATACTAACGATGGCCCCTGCCTGGCAAGTGCATGGCGAGCCAGGCTCTTGCCGCGACGAAGAGCTTCTCGAGACGCGGGACCCGTACGATCTCTCCGCGGGCTGGAAAACCGCTCGCCACGATGCGGTGGAGCAGACGATGGTAGATCGCTCCCATCATCTCCGCCGAGGACAGCGTGCGCCCGTTTCTGGGAACCAACCGGCGGGCGGCTGTGAAGTAGGCCTCCGCGCGTTCGGCCTCGAAGTGCAGCATCTCGAGGCGAGGCTCGCCAGTCCCGAGGATGTCGTCCTCGGAAAGGCCGAAGCGCTCGAGGTCTTCGATCGGCAGGTAGAAGCGTCCGCGCCGCGCGTCCGGGCCGATATCACGGAGGATGTTCGTGATCTGGAGCGCACGGCCCAGATTGGCGGCGTAGTCGTCGGCCCATGCTTCCGCATGCCCGAAGATGCGGACGCAAAGCTTACCGACCGCGCCCGCGACCAGGTCACAGTAGCGGCCGAGTTCCTCGAAGGAACGGAAACGCCGGGGTTCGAGATCGTAGGCGACCCCCTCGACGATCTCTTCGAAGAGCGTCTGTGGCAGGGAGAAGCTCTCAGAGACCTCGCCGACACGAATGGCGATCGGTTCCCGGGCGTGTCCCTCGAAGGCCAGGGAGAGTTCCTCTGTCCAGTGCGCGAGTTGTTCACTCGCCTGCTGCTGGCTCTCTGCCTCGTCCACCGCACAATCCACGGCGCGGCAGAACGCGTAGACGGTGAAGATGGCATCTCTGCGGGGTCTTGGCAGCGTGAGAAAGGCGTAGTAGAAGCTCGTACCCGAGGTCTTGGTGACGCGATGAACATAGCTCTCCGGCCGCTCTTCGGGGAAGGGCAGTGGGATCGTCTCGCGCTCCATGACGGGGTGCTCGCTCACGCGTGATTCCGGGGACGTTTGCGCACGGTTTGCACGATGCCGCCGGCCAGCAGGAGCATGCAGATTGCGAAGGGGAGGGCGTCGATCAGGCCACCAAAACGAGAGTAGATCGTGGGTCCGGTGCGAGTCAGCTTCACGCGGTGGGTCAGGGAGCCGGCAACCATGTGCATCCGTCCCTTGGCGCGGAGAACGGCGTCGGTCTCTCCATCTGGACCGATGAACAGCGTGGCTCCGGTATTCGCGGCACGGACGATGCCGACCCGGTTCTCCACGGCCCGCAGCACCGTTGCGGCAACCATGTCCCGGGAGGCCGCCCACCCCAGCCAGCCCTCCGAGGTGAGATTGACAAAGAATTCGGCTCCTTGGCGGCGTGCCTCGCGGGCGAGGCGCGGGAAGAAAATCTCATAGCAGATCGGTACCCAGATGGTTCGGTCTTGCTCTGCGAGGTCGACGGTCATCAACTCCACGCCGTCGGGAGACCATCCGTCTGGCGCGTCGTGCCACGCCATGAGCGTCACCTTGACGAGTTCCTTGTAGAGCCAGGGCCAGACCCTCTCGAGCGCTGGGAAAACCCGCCGCTCGGTGAACGGGAAGAGCACGACCTTGTCGGAGCGAGCGACGATCGCCCCCCCCGCGTCCACGACCAGCGCGGTGTTGGTCGGGCGTGTGTGCTCCGGATTCCATCCTTGCACGCCGAGAAGCATCGGCGCGCCGCGGGAACGAGCGAGCCAGGCGATAATCTCCTGATACTTGGGTTCCTCCTCGTAGACCGCGAGGATTGAGTTCTCCGGCCAGACAACGAGGTCAGCAGAGCCTGGAAGCACCCAGTTGGCGGTCATGCGCTGCTGCTTTTCTACGACGGAAGGTGTGGCGTCTGCCGAGTGGTCCAGACTCGGCTGGACCACCGCGACTCGCGGGCCCTCGAAGAACTCGAGGCCCGAAGTGCGCCACATCGCATAGGTGGGCAGCAGGATCATGACGGTAGCCGCAAGCGCGACGCCACCCACGACGGTCTTGCGGTTGGATGGGCCACCGGGCTCCAGGCGCCAGCGCAGGAACTCGAGGGGTGCGCTCCAGATCACCATGGCAAGAACCGAGAGTCCGAAGATCCCAACCACGTCCGCAAACTGGACAAGAAAGGGCCAATGTGCGAGGCCGGTCCCGACTTTGTACATGGAGTAGTCGCCGGGAGCCAGGAATCTCCGGGTCCACTCGCCGGCTCCTGTGGCTAGGGGCAGGATGACCCAGACGGGAAGCCGCGAGAACCGTCTCAGGGCGCCAGCGAAGAGCGCCTGCAGGAAATAGCACCAGGAGACGAGTGGGGGAAACACATAGGGAATGAACCAGCCGAGAT
>JANTFM010000179.1 GCA_024763475.1 Acidobacteriota bacterium
CACGTCGATCTTCGACACGGGGGGGACCTTGGCCGCAGGTGCGATCGCGGTGGATCCGAACGACTCGAACACGATCTGGGTTGGCACGGGCGACAACGTGACCGGCTGTGAGGGCTACTTCGGGCTCGGGCTGGCTCGCAGTACGGATGGGGGCGCGAACTGGGAGTATCGCAACGGCAGTCCTGGCCAGGACCTGGAAGACCTGTCGAGCTTCGCGAACGTGCTCGTCGATCCCAGGGATTCGAGTCACCTGGTCGTCGGAGGACGGATGAGAGGTTGCTCGAGCGGATCCGAACAGTCAGGCGGGCTCTTCAGCTCGAATGATGCCGGATTGACCTGGACCAAGCGCATCGCGAACCTGAGTATCTACGAGATCGCGCAGGACCCCAACGTGCTGGACATCTACTGGGCCGCGACCCAGGATGGGATCTACAAGTCGACGGACAACGGCGTGACCTGGACGCTCCAGACGGCGTCGTCGTTGCCGAACGGCGGGACCGGCAGGACAGAGCTCGCCGTATCGCCGAGTGACAGCAATACCGTCTACGCCCTCTTCTACAGCCCGAACGAGTTCTGGCGTACGACCGACGGCGGCGCGAGTTGGACGCGGATGGCGACGGAAGGGGACGCCTGCGATGGCCAGTGCTGGTACAACATGGTGCTCCGCGTTCATCGGACGGACCCGGACACCGTCTACCGCGGCACCGTGCATATCTTCAAGAGCACGGACGGCGGCGTGACCTGGACGGATTTGAGCAACAGTTGGGGCGGATCCCAGAAGGTGCACCAGGACACGCACGTCCTCGTGATGGATCCGGACGATCCCGAGGCTTTCTATGTTGGAGGGGACGGCGGAACATGGAAGAGCGTCGACGGTGGTTTGAGCTTCAGCAACCTCAACGGGAACATCAACTCGGTCCTGTTCTATGCGGTTGACGTGGACGTGGCGGATACCGAGACGATCTGCGGTGGCGCCCAGGACAACAGCTCGCTGGCGCGCACGACGAGCGATATCTGGGACCTGCAGGCGGTCACCGGCGACGGTTTTGTCTGTCATTTCAACTCGCAGGACTCGAGCTATGCCTACATCACGTCCTATCCCTCTGGTGGGTATCCGAGCGTGAGTCGCTCGACGACGGGCGTCCTCGGTTCCTTCAGTGGGATCACGAAGTCCGGGAGCGGGATCGTCAACGGCGATCGGATCAACTGGGTCACACCCTACCTGATCGATCCGCGCCATCCCGAGACCCTCTACCTGGGAACGCACCGGGTCTATCGCTCGGATGACTACGGTTCCCACTGGAACCTTGTCGGCCCTTCGGACATGACCGCAGGGTCCGGGAGCCTCCTCTCACTGGAGATCAACGCGAACGACACCGATGTGCTGCTGGCGGGCTCCGCCAGCGGACGGGTTTGGCGCACGACCAACGGAGGGATGGACTGGACGGATATTTCGGATGGCCTGCCGTCACGCTCGATCAACGATCTGGCTTCCGACCCAACGAACCCCGATCGGGCCTTCGCCACGGTCGGTGGCTTCAATACCGGACATCTCTGGGAGTGGAGCTCCGCCGGTGGTTGGGTCGAGCGTGGGGCGGAACTCCCCAACGTTCCGGCGAACACGGTCGTGATGCTCAGCGCTGACGACATCTATGTCGGAGTCGACACCGGCATCTTCCGCAGTCTCGACGGCGGGCAGAGCTTCACGCCTTTCATGAACGGACTCGCCGAGGGCATGGTCGTCACGGACCTCAAGTACACCCAGACCAGCAACCTGATCACCGCCGGGACTTATGGCCGCGGCGCCTGGCAGGTCACGATCGACCCGATCGGACCGATCGTGATCTACGATTCGGTGGATCTTCCGATGGACGAGATCGATGGTGACGGTGACGACAAGGTGGAGCCCGGCGAGACCTGGGCGCTGCGCCCCAAGCTGCGGAACGCGGGCGGTGAGCCGGCTCTCGGAGTCACCGCGCGCCTGGCGAGCTCGAGCCCCGGCGTCACGGTGCTCGATCCGCAGACGCAGTCCTACGGAGATATCAACCCGGGAGAGACCAGCGCGGCCGTAATGACCTACCAGTTCACCGTGGCGCCGGACGTTCCCTGTGGCGAGGAGATCGTCTTCGACGTCGTGGACATCCGCTCGACGAATGGTGCGGGGGTGTACTCCGATCGCATGAATGCGTTCACGGTCACCGTCGTCGACTCCTACCAGGACCCGGCGATCACGACGCTCCTCGATGAGAACTTCGACTCGTCTCCGGCGAGTTGGACCCACGAAGGGATCGATCCCGGGATTACCATGTGCTTCGGACAGGTTTGGCGAGATGAGTGGAAGTTTGTGACCAAGGATGCCGAGCACTCGATGAGCTACCACTGCGGCGCCGGTCCGGGGGGCTCCTACAATCGGACGAACTACGCCTGGCTCTATCCCAATGGAAAGGACTCCCAGGGAGGAGATGGCTTGCTGATCCCCGGCGACGCGACGACCGTGACCCTGACCCTCCTCCACTGGTACGACACCGAGGACGGTGAAGATGGCGCACAGGTTCTCATCGACGGCACGGAGGATGGCGTGGATGGATTCAGCGAACTCGATCCGGAGGGTGGCTATCCTGGGACGCCGCTCGCCACGGGAAACTGTAATGGTCTCGAGGGGCGGACGACCTTTTCAGGAAACTCCGGCGGATGGATCACGTCCACCTTCGACATGACGAGCTATCGAGGCAAGCGCGTCTTTCTGGCCTTCGTCTTTGCTTCGGACAGGAACAAGAGCGCTTTCGAGGGTTGGTACATCGACGAGGTGACCGTGGAGTCCAGCGTACAGGGAGATCCGATCTGCCAGGTCATCGAGTGGCCAGGACAGGTGGGCAACAGCGCCGGTTTCCTGCCGGCCGCTGGCGGTGACATCGAGGCGAGTTGGGGCCCTTCCTGCAACGAAGCAGCCTTGCCGGGGCAGAGCTACGCGCTCGAGGTTGGTGCGCTCGACACCCTCGCGTCCGACGGCACTTACACCCACGCAGCGCTTGATGGAGTATGCAGCCGTACATCGCCATTGATCTTCACTCCCGGGTCGGCACAGGAGTACTACCTCGTGATCCCCAATGAGGGTGGGCGCGAGGGAGGTGCCGGAACGGATGCCTCCGGGAACTCCCGCCCCCAAGCCGATGGGAGCTGCGGCGAGCCCCGGGAGGGAGCGTGCCCCTGATTGGGGACGCGGCCTGCAGAGCGATTCCCTGGCAGCCGGATCCCCCCGCTCTGCAGGGGTTCCGTCCTGCGCGAGCTTCTGCAACGTGGCGTCGCGACGTCTCTCTGCCCGCAGCTCCGCAATGAGGTGTCGCGGCGTCTCTCTGCCGGCAGTTCTGTAATGAGGTGTCGCGGCGTCTCTCCGCCCGCAGCTCCGCAATGAGGTGTCGCGGCGTCTCTCTGCCGGCAGTTCTGTAATGAGGTGTAGCGACCTTTTTCTGCCCTCAGCTCCGCACTGAGCTGCAGTGACGGCTCTCTCGCGACAGGTCTGAAATGCGGTGTTTTCTGCCCGGGGTTCTGCACATGCGTGGCGATTTCCGGTATGGTCTGAAGAAGTACTGTG
Organism: Acidobacteriota bacterium; assembly: GCA_024763475.1. Lineage (GTDB taxonomy): Bacteria > Acidobacteriota > Polarisedimenticolia > J045 > J045 > JANTFM01. Next base: position 3,593 of record JANTFM010000179.1, read on the forward strand.
AGGAGATTGCCCCATGCTCGTTCGCCGCACCCTGTCGTTGATCCCGCTGATGATCGCGTGTCTTGCTCTTGTTCTTACGGGGTGCGCCGCGGGCGCGAAGCTTCCGGCTCCACCGGTCACAGAGGTCCGCACCGTCACCGAGCTCGTGCATGGCACCGAGATTTCGGACGACTATCGCTGGCTCGAGGATCAGAAGAGTCCCGAGACGCGGACCTGGATCGATGGGCAGAACGCATACACGGACTCGCTGCTGTCAGGGCTTCCCGGAAAAGCCGCGATACGGGAGCAGGTATCCCGCCTGCTCAAGGTGGATTCCGTCGGGCAGCCACAAGTCGTCAAGGGACGTCTTTTCTATCAGAAGCGTGGCGCGAGCGACGATCAGCCACAGATCTTCGTGCGAGACGGCTTGGAGGGCGAAGAGCGGCTGCTGCTCGATCCCGCGGAGTTTGCTGCCGACCTGAGCAAGAGTGTCGCCCTCGTCGATATCGCAGATGATGCCTCGCTCGTGGCGTACTCGATCCGAGAGAAGGGCGAGGATGAAGTCGAGTACCGCTTCCGCGAGGTTGCCAGTGGTCAAGACCTCGAGATCCGGTTGCCGAAAGCGACCTATTTCGGTCTGTCGTTCGCACCCGGTTCCAGGAGCTTCTTTTATACCTATTTTGGCGAGGACGGCCCTCGCGTGTATGAGCGTGCCATGGACTCGGCGCCCGAGTCCGCTCGCTTGGTTTTCGGCGAGGGGTACACGAGAAAGAACATCATCTTCACCAGCGTCGGGCAGGACGGGCGTTTCCTGTTGATCCATGTGCTAGAAGGCGCGTCCAGCGAGAAAACCGAAGTGTGGGTCCAGGATCTCCGGGCCCGGGAGAAGGGCGAACTCTTCCTGGTCACCGGAGGGCTCGCTGCGGACTTCCGCGCAAATGCAGCTGGTGGGCGCATCTACATGAGGACGGATCATGAAGCGCCCAACGGCAAGATCGTGGCGCTCGAGCCACGACGTGGCGGCGACCAGACGATTCGGGACATCGTGCCCCAGCGCGAGGATGCCATCCTCAGCAGCTTCTCGTTGGTTGGCGGACGGCTGATCGTGAACTACCTGGAGGATGTTCAGTCTCGTGTCCGGGTCTTCGATCTGGACGGAGAGGAACTCGGCGAAATTCACTTCGAGACCCTCGGAACCGTCAGCGGTGTTTCGGGAGCGTGGAAGGGGAACGAAGCGTTCTTCTCGTTCTCGTCGCTCCACATGCCGTCCACGGTCTATCGCTATGACTTGGCGACAGAAGAGCAATCGGTCTGGTTCCAGCCGGAGTTGCCGATCGACTCCAACGCTTTCGATGTGACGCAGGTCTGGTTCCCGTCAGGGGATGGTACCAAGGTGCCGATGTTTCTGCTCTACAAGAAGGGTCTCGAACTCAACGGGGAGAATCCCACCTTGCTCTACGGCTATGGAGGGTTCAAGGTGAGCCTCCAGCCGCGCTTCATGGGCCTTGCGGCTGCCTGGGCCGAGATGGGCGGGGTCTTCGCGCTCGCCAATCTTCGCGGCGGTGGAGAGTTTGGTGAGTCCTGGCACCAGGCTGGCATGCTCGAGCGCAAGCAGAACAGCTTCGATGACTTCTATGCCGCCGCCGAGTGGCTCATCATGGAGGGCTACACCTCAAGTGAGCACCTCGCCGCACGCGGCGGCAGCAACGGGGGGCTCCTGGTCGGAGCCGCACTGACTCAGCGCCCCGAGCTCTTCGAGGCGATTGTCTGTGTCTATCCGCTCCTGGACATGCTGCGCTACGACAAGTTCCTCGTCGCCAAGTTCTGGGTGCCGGAATACGGCAGCGCAGACAGTGCGGAGCAGTTCCCCTTCATCTATGCCTACTCTCCCTACCAGCATGTGACGCAGGGAGTCGACTACCCGGCGACCTTGTTCATCACCGGAGACGGCGACACGCGCGTCGCCCCGCTGCATGCCCGAAAGATGACGGCTCTCGTCCAGGCCAAGAGTGCTCTCAGGCGTCCCGTGATGCTGCGCTACCATGCCGACCAGGGCCATTCGGGCGGGACTCCCGTCAGCCAGCGAATCGAGGACATGGTCGAGATCTTGAGTTTTCTGAAGTGGCGCCTCTGAGGCGCAGAGCAACTTCCTGAGGATCCCAGAGACGATCTTGTTCTCGCGCGGGCGCAACGCTCGCGCCCCGACATGGACGTCGGTCACATCTATCTATCCCGGGCTTTCCAGCTCCACCACGCTCCCTCACCATTCGCTACAGAAAGATCGCCTTGAAGAGGAAGAAGAACCCGGCGGCGAGAGCCGCACCGATCGGCAGGGTGATGATCCAGGAGGTCACGATACCGAAGACGACCCGTAGATCGATGGATCCGATGCCGCGTGCCATGCCGACGCCCAGCACGGCGCCGACGATGATGTGCGTGGTCGAGACGGGGAGGCCGAGGCGGGAGGCGATGACGACCGTGCCCGCGGCCGCGAGTTCGGCGCAGAATCCGCGGCTTGGTGTCAGTTCGGTGATTCGCTTGCCGATGGTCTTCATCACCCGGTAGCCCATGGTCGCGAGACCCAGGACGATGCCTCCGCCGCCCAGGAGCAGGATCCAGATCGGAAGCGCCGAGGATTGGGCGATCTCGCCGTTCTTGACGATGCTGGCGACGGCGGCCAGGGGGCCAATGCCGTTGGCGACGTCGTTGGATCCGTGAGCGAAGGCCATGGAGCAGGCGGTGAAGACGCACAGGGGCGCGAAGACCTTCTCGACACTGGAGTAGTGGAACTCTCGATCGGCTTCCTTGTCGATCGTGACACGCCGGATCAGCAGCCACCCCATGAGCGAGATGAGGCACCCGACCGTCAGGGCGACCAGTAGCGTTTCGAGGGTCGTGAGAGGCAGATTGAGGTGCTTGAGTCCCTTAAAGACCGTGACCAAGGCGATCAGCAGGCCCATGAAGAAGACGTAGACGGGACCCCAGCGCTTCGCATTCTCGAAGGGGGAGTCCGTATCGAGGATCAGGCGTCGCACGCTCAGCGTGAGCAGGAACGCGAGCAATGCTCCGAGCAGGGGAGAGATCAGCCAGCTCGCGATGATGCTGACGATCTTGCCCCACGCCACCGCCTTGGGGCCGAGGCCGACGATGCCGAAGCCGACCAGGGAGCCGACGATCGTGTGAGTTGTCGACACCGGCCAGCCGAAGTAGGAGGCGACCATGAGCCAGACGCCGGCCGCAAGGAGTGCCGAGAGCATGCCCAAGACGAGGATCTCGGCGGAAGGGACGCTGTCCGAGTTGATGATGCCTTTCCGAATGGTCTTGGTGACGTGACCGCCCGCGAGGATCGCGCCGGAAAACTCGAAGACGGCGGCGATGAGGATCGCGCGTCTGACCGTGATGGCCCCGGAACCCACCGAGGTGCCCATCGCATTGGCGACATCGTTCGCTCCGACGCCCCAGGTCATGTAGAGACCGAAGACAACCGCCATCCCCAGGTAGATCACTCCATATTCCATCACAAGGACCCTTTAGACTCTGGCTCGCTGCGTGGACACTTGCGTGTCATGAGAAGGCGAAGATGGCTCTGCGGACTCTGCTCGTTTCGTGGGCACTAGCGTGCAATCAGAAGGCGAAGACGATCTCCCGCGTCTTCCGCAGAGTCTGCGATATCGCCGAGACGCTCGAAGATCTGGTTCCAGACGAAGAAGGACGCGGTTGAGAGCTCTTCGTCGAGCTGGAAGAGCAGGCGCGTCAGCTCCATGCCCTTGACATCGCTGTCGTTTTCGTGACGACTGATGTCGCCCATCATCTCCTCGACGCGGCCGATGGCACGCTCGGAGAACCCGGTCTCGACGAGTTCGTCGAGTTCGCTCACGACCCGCTGTGCGGCCCTGACCGTGGCCAGGTTGCTCTCGACGTAGGGCATGATCAGTGGGCGAAAGGGCTCAGGGATTTCTTCCTGCCGGAGGAAGAGCAGCCCGGCCACGTCCTGTGCCGCGTCCGCGATCGAGTCCTGGGCGTGCAGCATGTCCAGGATGTCGCGGCGGGCCACGGGCATGAAGAGGCTCTTGGGTAGGTGTTGGCGGATATCATTCTTGATATCGTCTGCTTCCTGCTCGAGCTCGAAGATCTTGTCCTTGTGCTGGACGACGGTGCTCATCTCACCGGCCGCGTAGGCTTCGAAGAGGGGTACGACCTCGGCGGCGCAGTCGGCGACGACCTGCATGTGCTCCTGGAGTGGGCGGAAGGGGGGCCGGCCAAAGAGCCCGGCCATGAAACTCTTGCTGGCCATCGGACTACCTCCTGTGCTCGTGATGGATTCCGGGCGGGAGAATAGCACGCCCTGTCTTCCTTCAAGATCCTTGATCTTGGCGGCCTACGGAGGAGTAGAATCACAACGTTCTCTCGAAATGGAGTCTGACCATGATCTCTGCACGTCTTCTCGCCGTTCCGCTCTTGATCCCATCCCTCCTGGCCTGCGCGCCGGCACCAGGAACGGGGCCGACCCATGAGGCTGCTCCCCGGGTTGCCGCGCTGGACCTGCCCCCGTCGGTCCTCGATGCCTCGGCCCTCATCGAGAGCGGCGTCCTCCGGGATACGGTCTCTGAGATCGCATCGGATGCCTACGAGGGGCGTGGGCCGGGCACGGACGGCGATCGGCGGGCGCGGAACTACCTCGTGCAGCAGCTGAAGGAACTCGGTTTCGAGCCGGGTATGCC
>JANTFM010000180.1 GCA_024763475.1 Acidobacteriota bacterium
CCAGGGAGCGCGCGGTGGCCCGTGCGGGCGACCCGCTCGAACAGGCGAGGATTGCCGCGCTTGGGGCGCTCTTTCCCGGGTTTCGTGGGCCGTGGTTGGCCGAGGGAACGGTGGTTTCGCTCCGCTCGCTGGGCGCAGCGGGGGTCACAGAGGCCCTGGCCCTCGTGCGCAAGCTCCCGGTCCAGGCGCGGGTGATCGGTGCGCGGGGACTCGCCGGGCGGGTTGCGGAGCGCCTGGGATCTCGTCTCGGTGATCTGCCCGCGCTGGCCGCTCCCGCGGCGCTCGAGGGAGAAGAGCCGGGTGTGATCGTGTACGAGGAGCGTGGCCGGACATCGTCTCAGTCCGCGGTCGTCCTCGCAGCGCGTTTCGATCGGCGGCTCGCAGAGGAGAAGGGATCCGCGATTCTGCTGATGCTGGAGACCTTGAGGGCCGGCGAGGGCTCGCTCTCACAACGCCTCGGCGTGGCTGTCGGACCTGCTGTAGAGCCCTGGCTCGAGCAACTTTGGCTCGATCAGGCCGGAGGAGCGGTCGTGCTGGGTGCGCGCATCGACCTCGAGCGCGTTGAGAGCGCGTGGAGCGTTCTGTCGGGAACGATTTCCTCGTTGCAGCGCCAGTCCTTCCGTTCGGATGCGGTCCTGCGGGCGCGGCAGCGGCTGGACCATCGCGCCAAGGAACTCGGCATGGAGATCGGATCACGCCTGGTGCTCCAGGGTGTGGAACAGCCGCCCTGGTCCTGGCCGCCGCCAGATCGCTGGCGTGCGCCGATCCAGTCCGCCGCGCTCAAGGGCGTCGCCACCACTCTCTTCTCCCCTGGCCATCGTGCCGGGGCGCTGGCGGGTCCGCAGGATGTGAGGCATGCGGGCCGGGCTTTTGATACCTGGGACCGGATTCCCGCGGGTGCGTTCTGCCCCGGAAAGGGTTCCCTGCGCTGCGAGTCCCGCATGGTGGCCGCGCTTGGCCGGGACGGGGACCTTCGTCCGCTCGCGGAGAGCGTTGTCCGGAAACTGTCCACTCCCGGTGAGGAGCCTCCCCGGCAGGCCTTCTCCGCGACCTATCGTGTCTTCGAGGACACGCCTGCCGGGTCGTTCGTCGCCGATCTGGAGGTCGATTCGGGGGAGGCCGGCGCCGCGCTGCGCTGGAGAGGCCCGGGCTGGACCCTCGAGGCCCGCTCGTCGAAAGATGGCGGCCAGGTGTTGTTGGACGGCGGGGCTGTGACGGAGGCTCCTTCCGCGGCACTCGACCGCGTGGAGGCCTACGCATCGCAGGAGCCCGTCGTGCTGGCCGCTGCGGTCGCCGCAGGGCTGATCCCGGCGCGGGTGCAGATGGTGGCCTGTCCCGGTGCCGATCGTTGCCCCGCGATCCGCGCCGAGTTGCCCGAGGGGTCCACCCTGCTGCTCGTGCTCGACGCATCGAGTGCGCAGCCGCTCGAGACCCGCATCTGGTGGGCAGCGAAGGACGGCGATCGCGAGCCCGATGAGGTCCTGCGCTACGGGGACTGGCGGGAGATCGACGGAACACGCATCGCGGGCCGCCTCGAGGTCACGGCGCGAGATGCGGCCCCCCGACGCTTCGAACTCGTCAGGTGGCGCTGGTTCCCGGCAGCAGGTCAGTGACGAGACACTCGTGGGTCACCACACGGTCTAGCCCTTGAACAGGATCTGGTAGTAGGCCGGCTCGGGTGGGTTGGCGTCGACGTACTGTCCCGTCGGGGAGGCGCCGAGGATGCTGGCGTCCGAGAAGTCGTGCTGCGTCGCGCGCCAGACCTCGCAGAGTCCGGGGAAGTAGTGCTCCCACTCCAGAAGGATCGCACCGTTTTCGATCCGGGTGCACGTGAGCTCGGCGCCACTGGCCCACATGTCGAGGTAGCGGTAGTCGATGCGGGAGTAGGTCATCAGCGAGGGATCGAAGAGTTCTCCGTTGGCGGGCAATGCGACGTGCTCGTGGACGCCCTGCCCCTTCTGCTCCGCGAATTGCAGGAAACGCCGGGCCCAGCCCATGACGCTGCCACAGCCTCCCCCGCCTCCTGGCTGTGAGTCGAGAACGTCGAACATGACGGAGTCTGCCGCCACGGGGTCACCCGAGACGAAGAGGCAGTTGGGCCACTCGTTGCGGTAGATCGACCACGGCATCGGGTTCTGGCCGAAGTTGGAACAGGGCTGGCCGTAGAGCATGTCCCCGACGGTTAGCACGGTCTTCTGGGCGAAGCTCTTCACGGAGGGGTCTCCGCTAACGACCGGAGAGCCCATGATGTCCGCGAGAACGGAGGCCTCCGGAACATCCTCGTAGAGATAGGGGTGGAGGTTGCCGGGGTCTGTGATGCAGCCGAGGTGGTTCTTGTAGCCCAGCGTGACGTTGGCCTGGCTGTGACGTTTGACGATCGGGATGTTCACCAGGTAGTCCGCGTCGAGGACGATGCTGGTCAGCCGGGTCTCGGGAGGGGGGGTCAGGTAGGCTGGATCCCAAGTGACGTAGGTCCGAGGATCGAAGGCGTCGTTGCCGCCGGAAGAAGAATCCGGGAACGCGCCGAAGATCACATCCGGGAAAATGGCGGCCACCTTCTCGCGGAACCAGGTCGCGATGTGCCGTGCCGGGGAAGAGGTGGTGGCATCGAAGATACTGCAGTTTGCCGAGAGCCCACCGGCCATGACGAAGCCCTGGATCGTGGCGATCGCCGGCTCGGGGATCGCATCGATGATGTCGCCCGCTCCGTCCGCGGCATCGGTTGCGTTGTTGCAGTTGACCTTGATCACGAGGCGGCGGGTCTCGGGGTTCGTCAATGCGAAAACCCCCTGCCACGCCTCCTCCAGCGACCCACCCTTGAGGCTCTGTACGGCCTGGTTGAGCATCACGCTGACGGCTTCCTGGTCGACAAAGTCACGATAAGCCAACCCCGCGGCCGAGGGGCAGCGCGCCGCCATGGCGTGGTGAACGTGGACGACGCGGGGCAGGGCATCCGCAGCAGGGGACAAGGCCCAGCTTCTGCCGGGCAGAACGAGGGGGGCAGCACTCGCCCATGCGGCGCGGCGCAGAAATTCTCTCCTGTCGAGACGGGTTCTCATCAAGGGGACCATCCTTTCCCCCACGAGATACGGCCAGAAGCCCGCAGGCGCAACATTGTTCAGCGAATGCCCGGTGGTTCGGGCGGGCTTGCCCGTGCTGCGCACTCGTGCGAAAGTCTCAGCCCGAATTACCTTTTGATAAGCGCCCCGCAAAGGGCGGAGGATGTGTCATGAGGCCGTTGAGTCGCCGAACCAGTGAACTGGGAACCGAGAACGCTTTTGTCGTGTTGGGAGAGGTCAATGCGCTGGTCGCGGAAGGAAAGGACGTCCTGTCCTTCTGCATCGGACAGCCGGACTTCGTGACGCCAGACAATATTCGCGACGCTGCGATCAAGTCGATCCAGGATGGCAAGACAGGATACACCCCGTCACCAGGCATCCCCGAGCTTCGCGAGGCCGTGGCGCAGGAGCTGGGACGGCTGAGGGGGATCGAGCTGGCCGCGAAAGACGTCGTGGTGGCCGCCGGCGCCAAGCCCTTCATCGCCTATACGATCCAGACCGTGACCGACTACGGCGAGGGACACGAAGTCATCTTCCCGAATCCCGGTTTTCCGATCTACGAGTCGCAGATTCGCTGCAACGGGGCCGTACCGGTACCGCTCTACCTGAAGGAGGCCCGGTCCTTCGCGTTCGACCCGGAGGATCTCGAGAGCAAAATCACGGACAAGACCCGTCTCTTGATCCTCAACACCCCGCAGAACCCGACCGGCGGTATCCTCACCCGCGAGGATCTCGCGGCCATCGCGGCGATCCTCAGGCGCCATCCCCAGGTCTGGGTCTACGCGGACGAGATCTACTCCCGCCTCGTGCATGACGGTGCGTTCGCCTCGATCGTGAACGAGGAGGGCATGCTCGAGCGCACGGTCATCGCCGATGGGGTTTCCAAGACCTGGGCGATGACGGGTTGGCGCATCGGCTATGCCGTGAACGAGACCCTGGCGCCCCACTTCACCCGCTGGGTGACGAACACGGAGTCCTGTGCCGGACACCCGAACCAGTATGCCGCCCTCGAGGCCATCACCGGTCCCCAGGACGCGCCGAACGAGATGGCGCGGGTCTTTCACGAGCGGCGGGACCTGATCGTCGGCCTCTTGAACGAGATCCCGGGCTTCACCTGCCTCTCCCCCGGCGGCGCGTTCTACGTCTGGCCCAACGTGAGCGAGGCCTGCAAGATGATCGGTTGTGCGGACTCCGAAGAGCTGCGAAAGCGGATCCTCCACGAGGCGGGTGTCGCGGTGTTGGCGGACATTCACTTCGGCCCGCGCGTACCCGGCGAGGGGCAACACATCCGCCTGAGCTATGCCGCCTCCAACGACGACATCGTGCGGGGCGTCGAGCGAATCCGAGACTTCATCGTCAAGAACAAGAAGTGAGGCTGGCCGGCCCGGTCGGCAGATGGCTCGTGCGCTTCTGATCGTCAATCCCTCGGCGGGAACCTCCCGCAGCCGCCGGCGTCTTGCCCGCGCGCTCCGGGAGCTCCAGGAGCCCGGCCTCCGCGTGCTCGAGACGCCGAGTGCCGCTGCGGGCCGCGAGGCCGCCCGGAAGGCGGCAGAGGACGGCATCGAGACCGTCATCGCCGCCGGAGGCGACGGGACGGTGCACGGCATTGTCGCCGGCCTCCTCGATGTGGGGGCGAGCTGCGCCGAACGGCCCCGGCTCGCGTTTGTCCCTGCCGGCCGGGGGAACGATCTCGCGCGTTCCTGCGGGACGCCACGGGATCCTGCCCGCGCGCTTCGGCTCGCGCTTCGGGGGGACGGTGAGCGCTTGCTCGACGTCGGGGAGGTCATTCTCGAGGGCCGGCACGTCCTCTTCGTCAACGCCCTTGGCATTGGCTTCGACGCTTCGGTCGCTCGTCATGCCCAGGCGCTGCCCCTTGCCGGTTTCGGTGCCTACTTCCTCGCGATCCTGCGCGTTCTCGTCGGCCGGGACTGGCCCTGGCACCTGGTGGGCCGCCTCGACGGGAGTTCCTTCGATCAGTCGGTGACCCTCTTTTCGATCGGCAATGGCCGGACGACCGGCGGGGGCTTCCCGCTGACGCCGAGCGCCGTCCCCTGGGATGGCCTGCTGGACTACTGCTGCGCCGAGGAACTCTCGCGGGCCGGCGTGATCGGCGTCTTGCGGCGCCTCCCGGGCGGTCGCCACGATGGACATCCGCGGCTGCATCTGGGGACTTTCGAACGCTTCGAGGCCGACATGGACCCGCCGGCTCCGATCCATGGGGACGGCGAGATCTTGTCTGCGGGGGCGAAATCGCTGAAAGTGGGTGTCCTCAGGGCTGCACTTCGGGTGAGGGTGGACACCAAATAGCGTGGCAATCGCTGTGATTTCGCCGTATCTCTTGCAATTGCATAGGGATGAGCGGAGTTGCTTTGTGGAGGGTGTCGTGACGATCTCGTCGATAGAGGGCAGGCTGAAGCCTCTGATCATCAAGAACTCGCGGTTGACGATTGACGCGGTTTCCGAAGATCAGGCTCTGAACTTCGATCTGGGCTATGACTCGCACGCGCTGCTCAACCTGCTGTTGGACATTGAGGACGAATTCGGCCTCGAGGTACCGCCGGACCAGGTTCCGCAATATGTTGGCGTCAGCTTCGGCAAACTCTTGGAGATGGTTCAGTCTCACGTGGAGGGGATGTGAAGGTTGCGTTTGTGGGTGACGAGGGCGGAACAGCTCTTTCGGGCTTGGCCCGCGAACTCGAGGCGATCCTCGCCTCGGCGGGGCACGAGATCCTGGAGGAGACCCCGGAAGACGTGAATCTCGTGGTCAACTTGACCAGCCTCGGGGGGGCCCGACCGAACTACATCCGGCCGAATCCTTCGGTCTTCGTGGCGAGCCTGATGGACACCCCCGAGCCGGGAGCGGCTGCCGAACTCGAGGAGCTGAAGAAGTCGACCTATGCCGCCCTGGTCAAGACGATGTCCAACGTCGTGGTTCACCGGGTGGGTGCCGGCGGCGAGGGCGCGGCGGCCTACTTCATGACCCCTGAGCTGGGTTTTCGCACGCGCCGGGGGGAGGTGGGGCTTGCGCAGGCGATCGCAGACTACGTGACACCGCTGGCCTCTTCGCGCATGGTCATCGAGAACCGCCTGGACGAGGATCTTCCTTCCGAGCTGCGGGAAAAGGGTGACGTGGCGGCCCAGTCCCTGATGGCGTTTGGCCGCCGCCTCGACGCGATGAATCTCCTGCCGAGCCCCTTCGACGTGCGCAAGATCCTCTCCGAGCGCGATCTGCGCCTGATCATGAAGCTCTTCGGCATCAAGCAGCTCTCCTACGGCAACCTCTCGGCGCGCCGGGATGCGGACAGTTTCTGGATGAGCGGACGGGGTGTCGACAAGGGTCATCTCAGCAAGATCGGCTCCGATCTGCTGCTCGTGAAGGGCTACGACCCGGAGACGCTGACGATCCTGACCTCTGTGCCGCCCGGCACGGACCCGAGTTCGCGGGTCTCCGTCGATGCGATCGAGCACTACAAGATCTACACTTCGGTGCCCGGAGTGGGAGCGATCGTGCACGTCCACGCGTGGATGGATGGCGTTCCGGCAACCCTGCAGAGCTGGCCCTGCGGCAGCGAGCAACTCGCGGACGAAGTCCTCGGTCTGGTTCTCGCCGCAGAGGATCCCACCCGCGCGGTCATCGGGCTCAAGAACCACGGCCTGACGATCACGGGGCCCAGCCTCGAAGAGATATTCAACAGGATCGAAGGGCATCTCAATCAGGATGTTCCTCCGCTGGAGTGACGAGTGATGGCTGACTACCAAGCTGCCGACTTCAAGAGCATGGTCGCGCTCGTGGATGCGCTCAAGGACGCTCCGAAAGGTCATCGCATCACCCTTGTCGATGCGCGCGGACGTGAGAGTTCCTTCACCTGGCGGGAGTTTCATCGCAAGATCGTCGGCCACGCCGCCTGGCTGAAGACTCAGGGTATTCGCCAGAACGACCGCATCATTGTCTCGCCGACCAACGATCCCGACGTCCTGGCGTCTTTCCTTGGGCTCTTCTACCTCGGAGCCGTGCCCCTTTCCGTCAGCGGCGCCCAGCTCGGCCAGGCCGCCGGAAGCCAGCTGGACTTCATCGCTTCTCTCTTCGAGGCTGCCGATGCGCGAGCCGTGCTCACGCAGAACGAGCTGATTTCGGGTAACGACGAGCGTCGGCTGATCCCGGAGCAGCGCCTGATCGACTATGTCCCTTCGAGCGTCCTGCTCGAGGACTTCCCATCCGAGATGCCTCCCGCGGAGGTCGGGGAGGAGGACCTGGCGTTCGTCCAGTTCTCCTCCGGGAGCACATCGCGTCCCAAGGGTGTCCGCATCAGTCACACGAACGTCACGCGCAACGTCCGTTTCCTGGCCCAATGGGGTGACCGGACGCCGGAAGAGTGTGCGGCGACCTGGCTGCCGCTCTATCACGACATGGGCCTGATGGGCAGTCTCCTCTCGTGCATGTGGCTCCAGTTGCGTGAGATCGTGCTGATGAATCCGATCCGCTTCCTGATGAAGCCGATCGCATGGATCGATCGCTTGAGCAAGATGGGGGCGCGCGTGACCGTGTGTCCTAACTTCGCGCTGGACCTCTGCACGGATCGGATCAGCGACAAGCAACTCGACGAGAACGAGGTCGATCTCTCCTCGCTCAAGCTGGTCTACATCGGCGCAGAGCCCGTGCGGCCGAAATCGATTCGACGCTTCGAAGATCGTTTCGGCAACTGGGGTTTTGGCAAGCGCGTGCTGCACCCCGTGTACGGGCTCGCGGAAGGCACCCTGATCGTGACGGCCCCGGAGTTCGAAGATGACATCGTCACGCGCAGCGTGGATGGTGTCGATATCCCCTCGGTGGGATACCCGATCGACGACTACCAGGTACGGATCGTCGCTCAGGATGGAGACGACCTGCCCCAGGGATCGATCGGCGAGCTCTGGCTCAAGGGGCGGTCGGTCACCAGCGGCTATCTCGACGAGATGGCCAACGAGGAACTCTTCAGAGAGGGATGGCTGCGCACCGGTGACCTCGGGCTGCGGGACGAGTCGGGGCGGATCTTCATCACCGGCCGTGCGAAGGACCTGATCATCATCAACGGGAAGAACTACTACTCCCACGATATCGTGGCTGATCTCGAGATCCTGCCCTTCATCGAGCGAGGCAAGGTCCATGTGCTTTCGCTGGCTGTCGAGGGTAAGGAGCAGATGATCATCATGACCGTGCCGACCGCGCGGATGTCGCACCAGGTCCGACA
>JANTFM010000181.1 GCA_024763475.1 Acidobacteriota bacterium
GGACGGCCGCATCCATCCGGCCCGTATCGAAGAGGTCGTAGAAAAGACCCGGATGGAAGCCGACGAAGAGGCCCGCGAACGCGGCGAAGCCGCCGCTTTCGAGCTTGGCATCACCGGTCTGCACGAGCGGCTGATCCTCTTGCTGGGACGGCTCTCCTTCGTCACGATTCACGGCCAGAGCCTGCTCACGCGATCGAAGGAGGTGGCCCAGGTCGCCGGTGTGTTGGCCGACGAGATCATGGGCAGTGGCGAGACTCTGCGCCGGGCCGGGCTCCTCCACGCCCTCGCCTGGGCCGAAAAGACACCACTCCTTTCCCATCCGGCAGTGGCCAGCGCAGACCTTGCCACCCGCTTCGCTGAGGCGGCTGAGGTCACCCAAGCGATGCGCGCCCTCGCCCAACCGGCGGATGCTCCCCGCACTCCGGAAGGCGTCATCCTGGTCACCGCCCGACGACTCGTACTCTCCCGACCGGGGGCGCGAGACGGTAATCTGCAGCGCCACATGGACCGGCTCAGTGAGGTTGAACAGCTGGCCCTGGCCCGCGAGGGCATCGATCGTGCGGTCGCGGTGCGCGCGGGCCGCGAACTGAGGGTTCACGTCAAGGGAGAGGATATTGGTGACGACGAAGCCCTGCTCCTCGCACGGGACTTGGCGCTCGAGATAGAGCAGAAGATCGACTACCCCGGCCAGGTACGCGTTCTCGTCATCCGCGAGACGCGCGCCGTCAGCTTCGCAGTCTGAGCCTCGACGGATGCCGCTACGACTCCTCGCGATTGGCGATGTGTTCGGCAAGACGGGCCTCAAGGCGGTCCAACGCTGGCTCCCTGAGTTGATCGACGAATTCGACCCCGGCCTGGTGATCGTCAATGTCGAGAATCTCCACAACGGTCGCGGTGTCGACCCTGCCGGGGCCCGCGATGTCCTCGACGCGGGAGCGGATTGCCTGAGTTCCGGCAACCACATCTGGGGCCATCGCTCCCACGAGAAGCTCCTCGAAACCCAAGAGGCATTGATCCGGCCAGCAAACTATCCCGACCCCTGCCCTGGCCGAGGCGTCGTGGTCCTCGACTCCCGCCAGGGAGCCCGGGTCGCGGTGATCAATCTGCTGGGCCGGGTGTTCATGCCCCCGGTGGACGATCCCTTCCTCGTCGCCGACGAGATCCTCCGGGAGCTTGGCAAGCGGGCCGACGTCATCGTCGTGGATATGCACGCTGAGGCCAGTTCAGAGAAGCTTGCCCTGGCCCGCCACCTCGACGGAAGGGTCGCCGCAGTCTTCGGCACGCACACCCACGTCCAATCCGCCGATGCGCGCGTTCTCCCCCGCGGGACCGGCTTCATCACGGACCTCGGCATGACCGGGCCCTACGATTCGATCATCGGTATGGACAGCGAGACCGCTCTGCGGCGCTTCCGCTCGGCACGGCCCGTTCGCGGCCTCCCCGCGAGCGAGGATCCGGGACTACGCGGCGCTCTCTTCGAGGTCGATGAGCGGAGCGGGCGCTGCCTCCGGGTGGAGCGCGTGGCCCGCGGTGCGGGCGGGAAATGACCCGCAGCGAAGGAGGCCCGCAGGCCGCACCGGGGACGCGCCTGAGACCCCTGTCCATCGAAGAAATCAACCAGGGTGCCAACGCACTGCTCGAAGAGGCCCTCGGCTCCGTTTGGGTGAGCGGTGAGCTGTCCCGCCTCGTAAGGCACCGCTCGGGCCACTGGTACTTCACCTTGAAGGACGATCGAGCCTCCGTGTCCTGCGCCATGTTCCGGGGAAGAAACGCCCGGGTCCGCTTCACGCCCGAGGACGGCATGGAGTTGCTCGCCCTCGTCTCTGCCGGAATCTACGCGCCGCAGGGCCGCTACCAACTGATCGTCCAGGCTCTCGAGGCGCGAGGCGAAGGCGCACGCGCACTCGCCCTCGAGCAGCTGCGGCGCCGACTCGCCGCCGAGGGGCTCTTTGACGAGGAACGTAAGCAGGCCCTGCCGCGGCTGCCCGCGAAGATCGGGGTCCTGACGTCCGCGACAGGCGCCGCCCTACAAGACGTACTCCGCGTGCTGAGACGGCGTTTCTCTGGCGTCGAAGTGCTCGTTGCGCCGACAGCAGTCCAGGGCTCGGACGCGCTGGACGGACTCGTGCAGGGACTTGCGCGACTCGACGGGAGATCACTGGACCTGATCCTCATCGTCAGGGGTGGCGGCGCGCGGGAGGACCTCGCGACCTTCGACGAGGAGCGGCTCGTCCGGGCGATCGCATCGTGCAGCACTCCGATCGTCACGGGGATCGGGCATGAAATCGACACGACACTCGCAGATCTCGCCGCCGACTTGAGGGCTGCGACTCCCTCCGCCGCCGCCGAACTCGTCGTACGGGAGCAAAGCGTGTTGCGGGCGCAGGTCATCCAGCTCCGGCTCGCCCTCGCGCGCAACATCCGTTACAGCCTCGAATCGAAGCGCTCCGACCTGAGACACCAACTCGGCAGCCGCGGAATGAGCGGTGTTCCCCTGCGTCTCGAACGTTTGCGGACCCACATCACCGATTTGAGCTTCCGGCAGGAACGCTCCATCACCCGCGCCCTCGGCAAGGTCGCCACGCGACTCGCCGAGACGAGGTCCCGCTTCTCGCCCGAGAGCCTCCGGCGAGGCCTTCTCATGCGACGCGCCCGCAGGGACGCCTTAGCTTCCCGCATGCGGGAAGCCATGGGAGAGCGCCTCGACCACTCCCGCCACCGCTTCGCGGTCGCCACAGCGCGCATCGACGCGCTCTCACCCCTCAGCGTCCTTTCCCGCGGCTATTCCCTCGCGCAGAACGCGACGCGAGGCGGCGTGCTCGTAGACGACGCGCGGAAGCTGCGCAAGGGCGATAAGCTACTCATCCAGTTTGCCCACGGTCGCGCTGACACGAAGGTGACCAACCTGCACTTGCCCGAGGACGCCGGGCCGGAGACTTCGCCATGAGCAGCCGCGAGAACGCCACGGAGATCCCCTTCGAGAAGGCGATGAAGCGCCTCGAAGAAATCGCCTCACAACTTGAAGATGGAGAACTGGCGCTCGAGAAGAGCCTCAAGCTCTTCGAGGAAGGGGTCTCCCTCGCTGGAACCCTGGAGACGCGCCTGGCCAGCGCAGAGATGCGTGTCGAGCAACTCCTTGCGAGTGCGGATGGTCGCGAGCGTATCGAAGCCCTCGACGCGCAGGAAGACGGAGAAGAATGACACTCGAAGCACTCCAGAGCACCTACGCCGACTGGCGGACGACGTTCAACAAGCGGATGGAGCAGACCCTCACCCCACAGGGGGACATACCTGAGGCCCTGCTCGAAGCCATGCGCTACGCGGTCATGGGCGGCGGCAAGCGACTCCGCCCACTGCTGATCCAAGCCAGTTGCCTTGCCGTCGGAGGGCACGTGACGGACGCACTGCCCGCCGCTCTCGCGGTCGAGATGATCCACAGTTACAGTCTGATCCACGATGACCTCCCGTCCATGGACGATGACGCACTGCGGCGCGGACGCCCCACCACTCACGTGGTCTATGGAGAGGCGTTGGCCATTCTTGCGGGAGACGCACTTCACAGCTTCGCCTTCGAGACCTTGGCCCGAGCCTCGCTGCCTGCGAAGCGCATCCAGGCACTGACGGCCACCCTCGCGCGCGCTGCCGGACCGGGCGGCATGGCGGGCGGCCAGGTGCTCGACATGCTTGCAGAGGGCGAGCCCGCCAGCGAGGAGAGCGTCTCGCAAATTCATCGTCTCAAGACCGGGGCGCTGCTCGCAGCCTCCCACCGTCTCGGGGCCGAGGCGGGAGGCGCCGCTCCGGAAAGCGCCGACTTCTTCGAGAAGGTCGGGCACAAGGTCGGCCTCGCGTTCCAGATCCAGGACGACATCCTGGACGAGACGGCAACAACCGAGCAGATGGGCAAGACCGTCGGCAAAGACCAGGCCTCGGCGAAAGCGACCTGGCCGGCCGTCGTGGGCCTCGAGGAGTCCGCGCGCCGGGCCAAGACCCTGACCCAGGAAGCCCTCGAAGATCTCGAACTCTACGGAGACGCTGCGGAGCTGCTTCGCGGACTCGTCCGGCTGGCCGTGGAGCGCACGTCGTGACCAAAAGTCTCGGCAAGAGGCGCCTCGACGTCGCCGTCAAGGAGGAGGGACTCGCGGAGACTCGAGAGAAGGCCCAGGCCCTGATCCTCTCCGGCCGGGTCCGCGTGGATGGTCAGCTGCGAGACAAAGCGGGGGTCCAGGTGCCGGCCGAGGCCCTGATAGAGCTCCTGCCCGGAAAGAGACCCTGGGCCTCGAGGGCGGGAGGCAAGCTCGCGGGCGTGCTCGACCCCCTCGGCGTAGATCCCCGGGGAAAACACTGTCTCGATGTCGGCGCTTCCACCGGGGGATTCACCGACGTCCTGCTGCAACGGGGAGCAAGCCACGTCACGGCACTCGATGTCGGTCATGGCCTCATCGACTGCGCGCTGCGTCAGGATTCCCGGGTCACGGTCATCGAAGACGTCAACGCACGCTACCTGGCACCAGAACAGGTCGATCCACCCTACGACTTGGCCACCATGGACCTGTCCTTCATCTCCCTGACCCTCGTTCTGCCTGCTATCCTGCCACTGCTTCCCAACGGTGAGATCCTGGCGATGGTCAAACCCCAGTTCGAGGTCGGTCGGCGACGGGTCGGAGCCAAGGGAGTTGTCCGGGACCCCCAGCTTCGCGCAGAGGCCTTGCTTGGAGTCGCCAACTTTCTCATCGATCGCGGGTGGGGGATCCTGGGTGTGCGCGCGTCACCGGTGGCAGGCCCCAAGGGCAATCGTGAACTGTTCCTCCATGCCGGACGGGAGGCAGGGCTGCCAGGAAGCGGACTCGAAGCACGAGTCTTCGAGGAGGTTCAGCGTGAGGAATAGCGAAGAAGTGCGAACCGAGACGACGAACGTAGCGGTGTTCGCCAAGCCGCACCCGGACGCGGGCGAGGTCCTGCGGCGCATCGGGAAGGTCCTCGAAGACCGCGGGATCACGATGCTCGCAGACCCCACGGCGGCCCGCATGCTGGGCCTCGAGACGGGTCTCGCACGTGAAAAAGCCGTCGATCGCGCCGACCTCGTGATCAGCGTGGGGGGCGACGGCACCCTGCTGGCGGCGTCCCGCGCCATCGGCCCGCGCTGCACGCCGATCCTCGGCGTCAATCTCGGCAGCCTCGGCTTCCTCACCGAGACGCGCTGCGACGAGGTCGATCAGGTTCTGCTGGCCTATCTCGACGGTACCGCTCCTATCGAGAGCCGCTCGCCCCTGGCCGTCAGCAAGAATGGTGAACCCCAACGCAGCCACCACATCGCCCTCAACGACATCGTCTTTTCAAAGCGCAAACTAGCTCGCCTCTTCGTGCTCTCGGTGTCTGTCGACAGCGAGTGGGTCGCCGACTACCGGGCGGACGGACTGATCATCGCCTCACCCACCGGCTCGACAGCCTACTCGATGGCGGCCGGCGGACCACTGGTCCTCCCTGCGGTGGATGCGCTCCTGATCACACCTATCTGTCCCCACAGCCTGGCGCAGCGTCCGCTCATACTCCCGGGCAACGCCAGAATCAGCGTGCGCATCGCGGAGGGACAGAAGACGAAGAACGTCCAGGTCACGCTGGACGGACAAGTCGGCTTCCCCCTGGAGCCCGAAGGACAGGTCGTCGTCTCTCGCTGCCCGGATCCCGTGCGCCTTGTCCGTCCTCCGGATCGATCGTACTTCCGCGTGCTGCGTGACAAGCTGGGCTGGGGCAAGCCGTGACCCCTGTCCCGCTCCGGCCGAACGCGGCCTCACGGCGAGAAGCGGGGCGCGGGGCGCGGAGCGCCTGGTGCTTCTTCGACTTCGCGAACTCGGCGTTCACCACCCTCGTCGTCACCTTCATCTACGCCACCTGGTTCACGAAAGTGATGGCCCCCGATGAGGTGATCGGTACCCAGCGCTGGTCGTGGGGCATCACCAGCTCGGCACTCCTGGTCGCACTCTGTGCGCCGCTCCTCGGCGCCTTCGCGGATCGCCATGGCCGGCGCAAGACCGTGTTCGTGTGGACGACTGCTCTCTGCATCGCCGCGACCGTTGCGCTGGCCTTCGTCACCCCGCCACACTGGATCACCGCGCTCCTCGTCTTCATGGTGGCCAACACCTCTTACGAGATCAGCCTCGCGTTCTACAACTCGTTTCTGCCGGGCTTGAGTTCCACGGAGCGCGTGGGCAGGCTTTCGGGCATTGCGTGGGCCTTGGGCTACGGCGGCGGGCTGCTTTGTCTCGTGGCGGGCTTTCTCTTTACCGGCCTTCCAGGGGTCATCGATCCCGTGCTGCCCACGGCAAACGGCTTCAATATCCGGGCAACGAACCTGCTCGTGGCCGCCTGGTTCCTGGTCTTCGGACTCCCGGCTCTCATCCTGCTTCCCGAAGCGCCCCTCGCTGATCGGAAGGTCACGACCGGGTTCCGGGCTCTGGCCCGCTCCTTTCGCACCCTGACGCGATTGCGGCAGGCCTTTCGCCTGCTCCTTGCCCGGCTGGTGTATAACGATGGCATCGTGACCATCTTCGCCTTCGGTGGGATCTACGCGGCGGGCACCTTCGGCATGAGCCTGGCCGAGATCATCCAGTTCGGGATCGCGCTAAACCTCGCCGCGGGCCTTGGCGCCTGGCTCTTCAGCCCGCTGGACGACTGGCTCGGCGGCAAGACCGTGATCCTGATCTCGCTCGTGGGCCTGATCGGCGCATCCCTCATGGCCGCGCTCGCCCCCACGAGGGCCTGGTTCTGGGCCGCGGGGATCCTGATCGGCCTCCTCGTGGGCCCCAATCAATCGGCCTCCCGCAGCCTGATGGCTCGTTTCGTGCCACCGTCCCAGACATCCCAGCTCTTTGGTCTCTACGCGTTCTCGGGTAAGCTCACGTCATTCGCGGGCCCGCTTTTCCTCGGGTGGTTGACCAGCCTGGCGCAGAGCCAGCGGGTTGGCGTGAGTTCCGTGATCCTGTTCTTCGTCGCAGGAGGGGCAATACTCCTCTCGGTAGACGAGGAGCAGGGTCGCTCCGAGGCGCTCTAGCGAGCACGGTAGAGCGGAACCCGCCGCCTGGGGCCGAAAATGAAGAATCGTCGGAAACATCCTGCGGGACGGAGCGTAGACGGAGCGGGAGAAAGCTCTATGCTCGCCGCTGAAGCACTCATCGAAAGCAGTTCCCAGGACACACCGGCCTCACAGAGCCAGGGCCAGGAACTGCTCGCACGAGCCCGCAAGGGCGACCTCGAAGCGGTCCGCGAGATGCTCGCAGAACATCGCGACGGTCTCTTCGGTATCGCCTGGGGCTACCTCGCGAACCGCGAGGACGCCTTGGATGCCTGCCAGGAGGCCATCACGAAGGCGCTGGCGGCGATCCGCCGCTACGACCCGAATCAACCCCTCGGAGCCTGGCTTGCCAGGATCCTCAGGAACGTCTGCCTCGACCGGCTCCGCAGGGGAAAGATCCGCCGCCACGCGTCCCTCGAGGAACGTCGGGACGTCGGCGCCCCCGAACCGCGATCCCCCCGCCAGGGCCCGGAGGCTGCCCTGATCAACTCTGAACTGCGCGACGCGATGCGCTGCGCTATCGACGAACTCCGGGAGGAAGAACGCGAGGCGATCATCCTGCGGGACGTTCTCGACTGGCCCTACGCCAGGATCGAAGGCTTCCTCGGCGTCAGCCACGGAACCCTCGCCTCGATGATTCATCGAGCCCGCGGGCGACTACGCGAGAGGTTGAAGCACTTTGTCACGGCCACGCCGGGAGCTACGCCATGAACAAGGGTGACGCCAGGGAGCGACTCTCAGCGCTGATCGATGGAACTCTCCCTGCCACGGAAGCCGCACAGCTGAGCAGGCTCCTCGACGAGGACGCCGAGCTCCGCGCGGAGTTTGAGATGATCAAGGCTCTACGCAGCCAGATGAGAGAGGAACTGAGTCCACCGGAAGTCAGTGAGGAGGAGTGGGACCAGATCGCTCTCTGCGTCGTGTCAAAACACAGCCAGCGGCTGGGATGGACCCTTCTCACACCAGGAGCCGCCTCCCTGGTCGTGGGAATGTTCGCGGCCTTCCTCCTCTCCGCGGAGGTCCCCCTGTGGGAACGCGTGGCCGTCGGGGCCACCGTGGCCGGGCTGGCGTTTCTCCTGATGAGCGCCATCGCAGACCGGGTTCGAGCGATGCGTTGCGAGCGCTATGACAAGGTGGATCGATGATTATCGTCACGTGCGACGAGGTTCCCGGCCGGAAGATCAAGACCACTCTGGGCCTGG
>JANTFM010000182.1 GCA_024763475.1 Acidobacteriota bacterium
GCTGTAGTCGTCGAGGATGTAGAAGCCCCGCCCGAAGGTCCCGAGGGCGAGATCGTTCTCGCGCCGCTGGATGTCGAGGTCTCTCACGGCGATCGTGGGCAAGCCACCCTTCAGCCGGACCCAGTTGGCGCCTTCATTGACCGTGACGTAGAGGCCGAACTCGGTGCCCGCGAAGAGTAGCCCGGCCTGCTCGTGATCCTGGGCGATGGCGTAGACGATCTCCCTCTCCGGCAGGTCGCCGCGGATCGAATGCCAGCTGCGCCCACGGTCCCGGCTCACCGTGATGTAGGGCGCGAAGTCGCCGTTCTTGTGGTTGTCGAAGGCTGCGTAGACCGTGTCCGGATCGTGCAGCGACGCCTCGAGGCGGCTGACATAGGTCATCTTTGGCACGCCCGAGACCTGATCGACGACACGCCAGGTCTCCCCTCCGTCCTCGCTGACCTGGATCAGGCCGTCGTCGGTGCCCACGTAGAGCAGGCCCTCGACCAGTGGAGACTCGCTGAGGGAGACGATGTTGCCGTAGTTGGAGGTCGAGATGTTCTTGGAGACCGCATCGATTCCCCAGATCTTGCCCATCACGGGCAGGGTATGGGGGTCGATCTGCCGGCTCAGATCGGGGCTGATCAGGTGCCAGCTGTCACCGCGGTCATCCGAGCGGTAGAGACGCTGGCTGGCGTAGTAGAGGCGGGTGTGCAGGTGCGGGCTGATGATCAGGGGCGTGTCCCAGTTCCATCGGTCCGCGGCCTGGCCGGGAGCTTCCTGGGGCTGGATGTCCACGATCTCGCCGCTCTTTCGGTCGTAACGCACGAGGCCGCCATATTGCCACTCGCTGTAGACGATGTCGGGGTTGGTGGGATCGATCTGGGTTTTGTAGCCGTCACCACCGACGGTGATGAAGTAGTCCTCGTTGGAGATGCCCGAGCTGTTCAGCGTGCGTGAGGGACCACCCAGGGAGGCGTTGTCCTGGGTGCCGCCGTAGACATAGTAGAAAGGCTTTGAGTTGTCGACGGTGACCCGGTAGAACTGCGTGACCGGGAGGTTCTCCTTAAAATCCCAGGTGGCGGCGCGATCGAAGCTCTCGTAGATGCCTCCATCACAGCCCACGAGGAGATGGTCGGTGTCCTGCGGGTCGATCCACAGCGCGTGATTGTCGACATGCTTGTTCTTCGCGTCGATGTCGGTGAAGGTCTTGCCGCCGTCCGTCGAGACGTGGAGCCTGGTGTCCATCGCGAAGACCGTGTCGACCTCTTCGGGGTCCGGTACCAGCTCGTTGTAGTACTGCGGGCTCACGGTGTGATAGTCCGACTGCCGCGTCCAGCTCTCACCACGATCGCTCGAACGAAAGACCCCGCTCTTGTCCCGCTGGGCTTCGATGATCGCGTAGAGCACGTCCGGGTTTGCGGGAGAGACGGCCAGGCCGATGCGGCCCATCTCGACCTTCGGCAGGCCCTCCTCTATCTTGCGCCAGGTGGCTCCGGCGTCGGTGGATTTGTAGATCGCGGACTCGGGACCGCCGTTGAGCAGGGCCCAGACCCGGCGCCTGCGCTGGTAGGAAGACGCGTAGAGCGTGTCGGGGTCTCGGGGGTCGAGGTGGATCTCGTTGATGCCGGTGTCGGGCGAGACCTCGAGCACCAGCGTCCAGCTGGCGCCGCCATCGGTGGTCTTGAACAGGCCGCGATCGCCGCCAGCGTTCCAGAGCGGGCCTTGGGCTGCGACGTAGACGGTGTCGGTGTCGCGGGGGTCGATGGCGATCATACCGATGTGTTCGGAGGCGTTGAGCCCCATGTTCTTCCAGGTCTTGCCGCCGTCCAGGCTCTTGTAGACGCCATCGCCGAAGGAGACCGAGCGCTGACTGTTGTTCTCCCCGGTGCCGACCCAGACGACCTTCGGGTTGACCGGGTCGAGGGTGACGCAGCCGATCGAATAGGACGCCTGCTGATCGAAGATCGGCGTCCATGTGGTGCCTGCATTGACCGTCTTCCAGACGCCTCCCGAAGCCGTCGCAACGTAGTAGACCTGTGTCTTGTCGGGCACGACGGCGAAGTCAGTGATTCGTCCCGAGTTGATGGCCGGCCCGATCGAACGCAGTTCGAGACCCGTGAGGGTCTCCTGCGACATCAGCAGATCCTTCTTCGGATCCGTGCTCTTGGGCTTCTTTGCGGCAAGAACGGGGACGCTGATCAAGGCCAAGACGAGTAGGGCAACGCAGAGCTTCTTCATTCGGCACTCTCCCAACTGAAAACACCCTTCGCATGAAGAGACAGGGGGCAAACTTTAACACCTGTTTTGAGGCGGCAGCGCGGTATGGCCGTGGCGCTCAGCTCAGAGGCTACCGTGTTCGTTCTGCCTTGCAAAGGCCGCTGCACCGAGAGTGCGAGCGGGAGCAAGCTCGATCTTGCCCCGCTGGCCCGCGGGTTCGACAAGAAGCGCCGCACGATTCTCCTCAAACATCGGCCGACCGTTGACGTTGACACGCTGCCCTTTGCTCTACAGCTCTCGGGTCATGCCCATCGAGGCCAGATCTTCTTCTTTTTTTGGTGACGGGTCTGGTCTACCCGCTTCAATGCGGTCTGCACCCGTTGGAGAACGGTGCCTTTGTCTATGCCAGTCGTGGAACCGGGACCTGGGGTCTTCCGATGCGGGTGTTCTCTCCACCGGAGATCACGATCCTCAGTCTCGGTATCTAGAGAAAAGTACTTGCTAACGCAAAGTTGCGGTGGTATCTTAGCCGCATGCAGGACATCCACCGCGCTCTTGACCAGATCTCGCAAATCCACGATCAGCTCGCCGTGACGCGGGAGTTCGGGGGGATGCGTTCGCTTCCCGCGCTGCTTTCTGGTGTGTTCGGTGTCGTATCGGCGGCGCTCCAACCGCTCCTGCTCGACGAAGCGACCCCGTCCGCGTTCCTCGTCTATTGGGTCCTTGTCGCGCTGCTCTGCCTGTTCGTCGGGGGCAGCGCCTTCTGCTATGGCTACCTGAGAGCTCCTTCCGAGATCGAGCGCGCCCAGCTCCGCGCGGTCACCGCGCAGTTTGCGCCCGCGCTGCTTGCCGGGGCCCTCGTCGCGCTCGTCGCCTACGAACTCGAGAGCCTCCCGGTGTCCGCGATTCCCGGTCTCTGGGCGCTGATTTTCGGGTTGGGAGTCTTTGCGACCCGGACCCTGCTGCCCCACGCGATAGGCTGGGTGGCGTTGTACTACCTGGTGGCTGGCGCGCTCCTGCTTGTTTTCGTCAGGGCTCCGTTTCCTTCGGGTTGGACGGTGGGCGGTGTCTTCGGCCTCGGACAGCTGGGTGGGGGTCTCGTTCTGTTGCGCAATCTCCAGAGGAGTTCGGCATGAAGGATGGGCAGCGCGCGGACAGCGGACGCTACGCCTACGACGGGCTCGAGCGTGTCATGCACGAGAAGGCTCGGCTCGGGATCATGACAACGTTACTTGCCAAGCCGGGAGGCGTGCTCTTCGGCGATCTCAAGAGGCTCTGCGATCTGACCGACGGGAACCTCTCCCGACACCTGAGCGCACTGGCCCAGGCCGGGCTTATCGAGCAATGGAAGCGCTTCGCGGGTCGGCGGCCACAGACCCTCTGCCGACTCAGCGATGAAGGGCGTTCGCGCTTCGAGGCGTACCTGGAGGAGCTGGGACGGGTTGTGCGAGATGCGGCGAAGGCTCGGCGTGCGATAGAGCGTGAGGGGACGCGTGAGGGGAAGCGCGCAGGCAAGGCGAGCGAGGGACCGCCGGGTGAGTGGCAGCCCGTGTAGGATATTTTTTTGATTATTAACTTTGCAATACAAAGGAAAGAGAGCGCAATGATGCACATCATCACGGCACGGCACCTGGGAATGTGCGGCGGCGTTCGGCGTGCCCTGCGGCGTGCACGCGCGATTGCCGATCCTCGCGGCACGACCATCAAGGGAGAGATCGTTCACAATGCGCGGGTCAACGCCGAGATGGTGGCCCTCGGCTTCACGGTCGACTCGGAGCAGGAACGTGATCGCATACCGGAGACCCCGGCGGTCTTGATCACCGCCCATGGCACCAGCGATCACATGAGGGCCCACTTCCGGCAGGCTGGCAAGGTGATTCGTGACGCCACCTGTCCGTTGGTGCATGGGATCCATACCCTCGCGATGGAGCGTGCACACCAGGGTTACTTCATCATCCTGATCGGACGTCCGGGTCATGCCGAAGTCCGCGGGATTGTCGAGGATCTCGCACGTTACGCGATCGTCGACTCGGCCGACCAGGTGGGGAGCTATGCGGCGGGCCGCCTGGCCGTCCTCTGCCAGAGTACGACCTCTCCCAATCTCGCTGCCGCCATCGTGCGCCAGATTCAGCTGCGCAACCCGCACGCGTTCATTCAGCTGGAGGATACGATCTGCGGGCCAACGCGCCGGCGACAGGCCGCAGTGTACGAGCTGCTGGACCGTATCGACCTCCTCGTCGTTGTGGGTGATCGTGGATCGAACAACGCCCGCGGCCTCGCGGAACTCGCCTCCGCTGCGGGCGTTCGCTCGCTGCTTCTTTCCCACCCTGAGGATCTCGACGAGCGCGCTCTGCGGGGTTGCGAGACGCTCGGTCTGACGGCGGGCGCATCTACGCCCGACGAGCTGATCTATGCTGTACGAAGGCGGCTCGTGCAAGCCGCTCCTGGGCGCACGCGCTCAGCTTTCCCGCACGCAGCGCCAGCCCGCGCGGCAGGAGCCTCGTGAGAATGATCGATTTCTCGGAGTGACCACCATGCCATGGCCTTTTTTGATGTCCCGGCTGATGCGGGAAGCAGTGCGCCTGCGTCAGGAGCCCTCGAACCTGCAGTCGCGACGGCATCAAGAGCGTTCGCGCTCGCGCCATGCGTTGCTGATCAATCCCTTCTAGACCAAGCACCCCCCGGTGGGAAGCTCCGGCAGGCACGCGCTGACGTCCGCTACTCGAGATGGCTCGCTGGAGTCACCAGCGCCGCGTGGCGGCAGCTCGCGCCAAGGGGAGTTGCGAGATCGGCGCTACTCTCGGATGCCCACGAGATCCAGCATGAAGGCGTAGGCCAGTGCCGTTCCGCGGTAGCGGCGGAAGCGTCCCGATTCGCCGCCATGTCCCGCCTTCATGTTGGTCTTGAGGAGGAGCAGGTTGTCGTCGGTCTTGAGTGCGCGCAGTTTGGCGACCCACTTGGCAGGCTCCCAGTACTGGACCTGGGAGTCATGAAGGCCGGTGGTCATCAGCATGTTGGGGTAGTCCTGGGCCTTGACCTGGTCATAGGGCGAGTAGGACAGCATGTAGTCGTAGTACGGCTTTTCGTTCGGATTGCCCCACTCGTCGTATTCCGCGGTCGTCAGGGGAATCGTCTCATCGAGCATCGTCGTGATGACATCGACGAAGGCCACATTGGACACCACGCCCTTGAAGAGCTCGGGCGCCATGTTCAGTACGGCGCCGGTCAGGAGGCCACCGGCGCTGCCTCCCCGGGCGAAGAGGCGTTCGTGACTCGTGTAGCCCTGTTCGCAGAGGAACTTCGCGCAGTCGATGAAATCGAAGAAGCTATTCTTCTTGTGCAGCAGCTTGCCGTCTTCATACCAATGCCTTCCCATCTCCTGGCCACCACGCACATGGGCGATGGCGTAGGCGAAGCCGCGCTCGAGCAGGCTCAGACGGGAGGGGGAGAAGTTTGCGAAGCTGCTGATTCCATAGGATCCGTAGGCATAGAGCAGCAGGGGACGGCTGCCATCCTTGGGGAGATCCTTCGGGTAGACGATGGAGATGGGGATCTTCGCGCCGTCCCGGGCCGGGGCGAAGAGGCGCTCCGTGCGGTAGTCCCGCGGGTCGAAGTCCCCGAGGACCTCGTCCTGCTTCCGCAGCGTCTGCTCCCGGCGATCCATGTCGTAGTCGTAGATGGAGAGCGGGGTCAGCAGCGAGCTGTAGGCGTAGCGGAGAGTGTGCGTGTCGAGGTCGCGGTTCGTGTCGATGGTGGCGTGGTAGGCCGCATCGTCGAAGGCGATGGTGTGTTGCTCCTCGCCGTCCGGACTGAGGATCCTCAGGCGGTCGAGGCCGTTTTGACGCTCGCTGAGCACGAGATGGTCCCGGAAAAGCTCGAAGCCTGCGAGGAAGACGTCGTCTCGATGCGGCACGATCTCCCGCCAGTTTTCCTTCGACGGGTGGCTCACCGGCGCCTTCATCAAGCGGAAGTTGGGTGCCTGCCAATTCGTGCGGATGAAGAAGCCGCCCGCGAGATGGTCTACCGAGTACTCGTGGTCTGCTTCCCGCGGCAGGATGACCTTGAACTCGCCGAATGGATCGCGGGCGTCGAGGTAGCGGACTTCCGTGCTGAGGGTTTGCGTGCTCGCGATCAGCAGGTACTCGCGCGACTTGCTTCGCTGAATTCCACATTCGAAGGTGTCGTCCGTCTCCTCGTAGACCAGGGGATCTTCCCGCACGTTGCTGCCCAGCGTGTGCCGGTAGATCCGGTAAGGTCGAAGGGTCCCCGGGTCCTGCCTCGCATAGAACAAGGTCTGGTTGTCGAGGGCCCAGGCGATCTTCGGTGTGGCCTGAGGGATCTCGTCGGGGAGCATCCGGCCCGTCGCGAGATCCTTGAAGCGAATCGTGTAGAAACGCCGTCCTACCGTGTCGACCGCGAAAGCGATCCGGTCCCCGCCGGAGCTGGGCTTTACGCTGCGCACGGCCAGGTAGCTATCGCCCTCGGCCAGCTCGTTCGCATCGAGCAGAATTTCCTCGGCAGCGTCGAGCGATCCCTTCTTGCGGCAATGGACCGCATACTCTTTTCCCTGTTCATAGCGCGTGTAGTAGTAGTAGCCGTCTTCCAGGTAGGGCACCGATTCGTCGTTCTGCCGGATGCGCCCCTTGATCTCCTCGAAGAGCGTTTCCTGCAGGTCCTCGGTGTGCTTCATCGTCTTCTCGAGGTAAGCGTTCTCGGCCTCGAGGTAGGCGAGCACCTCGGGGTTGTCCCGTTCCTGAAGCCAGTCGTAGTTGTCGATCCTCAGATCACCGTGTTTCTCGAGGGTGTGAGGGATGATCCTGGCCTCGGGAG
This sequence comes from Acidobacteriota bacterium, assembly GCA_024763475.1. Classification (GTDB taxonomy): domain Bacteria; phylum Acidobacteriota; class Polarisedimenticolia; order J045; family J045; genus JANTFM01. Next base: position 7,030 of record JANTFM010000182.1, read on the forward strand.
CCTGGGGTTTGGAGCAGCCGAAGACGGCCAGGATGGCGACCGGCAGGAGGGCAACGGTGAGAACTCGCATGGGCAGGCGACCTTTCAAGTCATCGAGGAAGAGAGAACCCGATCAACGCTTGGATTCGATGTATTCATCCACCAGGGTCTCGAGGAGCGTCAGGGGTACGGCGCCGCTGGTCAGGATGACGCGGTGAAAATCCCGTGGGTCGAAGCGATCGCCGAGGGCCTCCTGAGCCCGTTGCCGAAGCTCCAGTATCTTCATCATGCCGACCTTGTAGGCACAGGCCTGGCCCGGCATCACGAAATAGCGGTCGATCTCGGCGATCACGTCGCTCTCAGCCATCCCGGTGTTGCGCAGCATGTAGGCGATGGCCTCGTCCCGAGTCCATCGATCGTGATGGATGCCGGTATCGACGACCAGGCGGACGGCGCGGAAGAGCTCGGCCTGGAGGCGGCCGATGTTGTTGTAGGGGTCGTCCTCGAAACCGAGTTCCCACGCGAGGCGCTCGGCGTAGAGGGCCCAGCCCTCGGAGTAGGCGACGAAGGGGATCATCCGGCGGAAGAAGGGCAGATCCTCCTGCTCCATCGCCACGGCGATCTGGAAGTGGTGGCCGGGGATGGCCTCGTGGTAGGCCAGGGTCCGCATGGCGTACTTCGGTGTGGCCTTGATGTCGTAGAGGTTGGCGTAGAAGACGCCGGGCCGGGAGCCGTCCATGGCGGGAGGCGAGTAGTGGGCTCCGGGCGCTGTTTTCTCCTTGAACTCGGCTTCACGCCGCACCTCGACGATGGCCTTGGGGCGGATGTCGAACGCGGGGTCGAGGCCGGCCGAGATCTCGTCGAGGATCTTCCGGTACTCGTCGAGGATGGCCTCCCGTCCTTCTTTCGTGTCGGGATAGTAGAACGAAGGGGCCCGCTTCAGTTCTTCGATGGCCTCCTCGAAGCCTCCGCTGATGTCCCGTCCTTCCGTCTCGAGGATCGTCAGGATCTCGCCCTGGAGGCGTTCGGTTTCTCTAAGACCGAGCTGGTGAATCTCGTCGGGCGACATGTCGGTGGTCGTGAAGAAGCGCAGGGCCAGCCGGTAGAAGGCGTCGCCGTCGGGCAGGGCCCAGACGCCGTGATCCTCATCGACCTTGCCATCGAGTGCGACGAAGTAGTCGATCAGCCTCTGATACGCCGGATACACGGTGGTCTCGATCTCATGGAAGGCG
>JANTFM010000183.1 GCA_024763475.1 Acidobacteriota bacterium
CGGCGAGAGTCCGGCCTATGCCGACACGAGCGCAGATCGAGAGCGGGTCCAGGCACTGCTCGGAAACGCTGGATTCTCCCCGGCAGCGCACAACGACTCTCTGGTCGACGCAGCGAATGCGTGGCGGAAAGCTCACGCCGTCGCCCGCGAGGACATCCGTCGCGCCAGCTCGGACACCATTCCCCGCCTCGAGGAGATGGTGCGGCAGAGGGTCATGCCCCATCTGCCCGAGGAGTTGCAGGGCGTCCCCCGCTCGAACATCACGTTTCTCCCGATCGAGAACGCTTGGTTCAGCGGCTCGATGAACTACCTCGGCCGGGCCCGCCGGGAGGACGGCAGCCCCGAGTACGAGGCGACCTACGAGATCAACGCCAGCCTCGAGATCTCTGCCCCCGAGTTCGAGCACCTGGTCTCTCACGAAGTCGTCCCCGGGCACGTGACGACCTTCGCTTTCCTCCAGCACCTCTACCATATCGGCATGGCGGGATTCGAAGCCACGATCCAGACGATGAATACGCGCGCATCGACCCTGAGCGAAGGACTGGCGAACAACGCCATCCTCTTCGCTCTTGGCGTGAGCTCCCCAGAGGAGATCGAGGACGAGACGCTGCAACTTGGAGTGCTCCTCTCGCTGATGCAGGACAAGGCAAAGAACAATGCCAGCTACCTGCTTTACGCCGAGAAGCTGCCGGCGAGCGAGGTCGAGCAGCGCATTCGGAAGGAGTGCCTGCTGAGCGAAGAGCGCGCCGGCAAACTGGCCGGAGCCTGGGGATCTCACCCGATTCTCGGGCGGATGTATCTTCCCTCCTACCATGTCGGCACACGCGTCGTTGGAGAGCTCCTCCGCAGCCATGGACCGGAGCTCCTGCTGCCGGCCATCTACGGCTGTCGAGGCGTGCTCGATATCGTCACTTTGCAGACACTACTCAAGCCATCGCGGCAAAGACCAGAAAAGTAGCTCTTGCACCCACCACCAATCCCACCCGACGGAGTAGAATAGCGAGCGTGGTGCCCTCTTCATGTGGCAGAGGGGCCCTGCACGAAACGCAGTCGATCTTGCCGGACATGAGACCGGACCCGAATCGCTCGAGACGCGATGCGGGCGTCGCGGGTGAGAGGAAGCGGGCCGTTTACGATTCCTTCACTTAGGTGGGTGGACTGTGACTCACGGCAAATTCCTGGCTCGTCGCGACTCCCGCCGAAACGCTCGAGACCGAGCAGTCTCGAGGAGGAGAGGGAGATGGAAGCCATGTCCAAACGGCTACGATCTTACCTGGACGCGCAGAGCATCGTGTACGAGCGGATTCACCACCGCCGGGACTACACGGCCCAGCAGACAGCGCAGTCAACCCATACCCGCGGTTCAGACTTCGCCAAGACCGTCCTGATCTGGCTCGACGGCCTGCCGGCCATGGTCGTTATGCCAGCGCCCGCTCACATCGACCTGCGAAAACTCCGCGAACTGACGGGCGCGAGAGACGTCGACCTTGCCACCGAAGACGAGATTGGTGGTATCTGCCACGACTGCGAGATCGGCGCCGAACCCCCCTTCGGCAATCTCTATGATCTTCCGGTCTACGTCAGCCAGGAACTCGCGAAGGATCACGACATCACCTTCAACGCGGGGACACACGAAGAGGCCATCCGAATGAGCTACGCGGACTACGAACGCCTCGTACAACCACTGCTGCTGGACTTGACGACGGATCACTGAGCCCGCGCAGCAGTCTCTGCCTCTTGCGCACTCTTCTGCTCCGCGTGCCAGGCAGAGAGGACTTCCGCTTCGCGTTCGGGACGGATGCCTGAGCGCAGACGATCGCGTCTCGCCGCCGGCAGAGTACGAAACCACGCCAACGTATCACGCGACGTCTCCTCCAGGGGCCGGAAGGTCAATCCCGCAGCAATCGCGCGCGCGTTGCTGGTCGTTCCAACCCCCGCATAATCCCCGACCGGGGGAAGCCACATCGGCATGTCGCTCCAGGGCTCCACTCCCTGCGCCGAGAGGAATTGCGCGTCAACCCAGGTCAGGTGCGCCTCCGCGCCGAGTGCCTTCCGAAGCCTCTCGAGGAACTCACCCATGGGCAGGTGCTTGCGAGGTCCAACGGCGTTCATCGTTCCAGTGAGATGCTGCTCTGCGAGATGAATCGTCCACTCGGCCAGATCGCGGACATCGATGTACTGCACGAGGTCGCCAGGGGTTCCCGGCGCGAGAACCTCTCCGCCCCGAGCGATCCGAACGGGCCAGTAGGTGTAGCGGTCGCTGCGGTCGAGAGGCCCCACGATCAGCCCGGGCCGAACGATCGTCGCTCGCCCTGGCATGGCATCCTTGACCGCCTTCTCACAGAGAGCCTTGAGGGCACCGTAGGTCTCCCCCGTGACCTTCTCGGTGAGGGGATCCTCGATGGTCGCCAGACCCCCGTCTTCATCCATTCCCACGATGCTGTCATCCTTGTAAACCGAGATCGTGGAAATGAAGATGTACTGCTTCACCTGCTTCGCAAGGAGGCGGGCAGAGGCCGCGACATGTCGAGGCACATAGCCGGACGTATCGATCACGACATCCCAGTGCCGTCCCATGAGCGGTGACAACCCCTCACCCTTCTGCGGATCCCTGTCGCCGATCAAGGTCTCGAGATCCGGGAAAAGACCGGGATTCGACTTGCCGCGGTTAAACAAAGTGACCTGGTGTCCCCGTGCGAGAGCCGCGTCCACGAGATGCGGCCCGAGAAAGCGGGTACCTCCGAGAATCAGTATTTCGAGCGAAGCCCGCTCGGCCTCGGTGTTCGCAGCCGAGACAGAGGGACTCCCAGCAGAGCTCAGGCCCGGAACACAAGTCGCGACCCCGAGAAGAAGGAGAAGTGCGCGTTTCATCATGGTCCCCACTTTCGTCCGACATCTTACCCGCATGCTTTCGATGACGACATGGGAGGACTGTTGGGTACTGTTCATTCAGCGGAACACGAGCCCTCGCTCAGACCTCCTACCTGCCGTCTGTACTCCCGGCGCTCGAGTTCCTGATCAACACGGGAAAACCCGGAGACGTGACGGTCTTCCAGCTTGCGGCCGTCCCATGAAAGACCAGTGCTTCGACGCCCTCGTTCCGAGGGAGGATCGATAGTCCCTCCGGTCCCAGGACCGAGAGCGCGGTCGCCCAGGCATCCGCCAGGAGGGCCGTTGGTGCCACAACCGTGACGGAGAGAGCCGCGTCCGCCGGGCGGCCGCTCCGTGGATCGATGATGTGACTGTAGGTCTTGCCCTCGATCTCGAAATGCCTCGCGTAGTGGGCGGAGGTGCAGACGGCTCCCCCGTAGAGCGCGATCTCACCCCAGGTCGACGCCTCGAAGGGAGAACGGATCTGGACCCGGACCGGTCCCTCATCCAGGCCATGCCCGATGATGCGCAGGTCGCCACCGACGTCGACCACGCCACCCCGGACCCCAGCGGCCAGGAGCGTCTCCGCAGCCCTGTCGATCCCATACCCTTTGGCAATGCCACCCAGGTCGACGCGAGCCTCCCCGTCACCTTTGAGCACATCGCTCTCACGAAGGCGCATCTGCCGCCAACCGGTGAGGGTCCGGGCGTGTTCCAGCGCGGCTTCGCTCGGCAGAACCCCGCTCGCACCGGCACGACGCCAGAGTTCGATCAGCGGACGGCAGGTGACGTCGAACGCGCCAAGGCTCGCGTCGCTCAGCCGCCTTGCCTCCCTGAGCAGTGCGAGACTCTCAGCGGACAAAGGCGTGGCAACCGCCGTCCCAGCCCGGTTGAGGCGCGAGATTTCGGAATCGGCGAGCCAGCTGCTCATCAGGGCTTCGATCCTGCGCAACTCGGCTTCCGCGGTCGCCAAAGCTGGTGCAGCACTCGCCTCACGTCCCCGGGGGACGATCGCCGTCAGCTGGCACTCGGTCCCCATGATGCCCTCGGGCTGGATGCTGACCGCGCTGTAATCAGGGAGCTCACCGGAGGTCTTCCACAACCCGACGGCCGTCAGGCAGACGAGGATCCCGAAGCCCACGAGGGCGAGAATCGGTCGTCGAGTCGAACGGGACATGGCGCCTCCTTTGCTGCTGGGCAAGAATACTCGCCGAGGATGAGATGCCCCAAGAGAAACCCAGGCAACGCCACGCGGAAGGACTCTTTATCCGGGAGTACGGCGATGGAGCCTCCTGCGACGCGATCCCCGGCCCGGCACGGCCGATCGTCTGGGTCCATGGCCTGGGCGAGTCCGGGCTGGGCTTCGAGCGCATCGCCTCCCATCCCCGCCTGGCTCACCGGCATCAGCTCGTACCCGATCTTCCCGGCTATGGCAGGACCCCGTGGGCGCATAGCGCGCTGAGCCTGGTGGCAGCCGGCGATCTCCTCGTCTCCTGGCTGCGCAAGGAGGGGCTCTGGCCGGCACTCTTCCTCGGCCACTCGATGGGAGGAGTTCTGGTCCAGTTGCTGGCCGAGCGCCATCCCGAAGCCGTCGCGGCAATGGTCAATATCGACGGGAACATTTCAATCGAGGACTGTCACTTCTCGAGCAAGGCAGCAGACGCCTCGCTCCAGGCCTTCGAAGGGGGCCGTTTCGAGCGCCTCTTGGACAGCATCTATCGGGAAGGACTCGAGAATCCGGCGCTTCGGGGTTACTACGCCAGCCTGAGGCAGACCGACCCGCGAGCCTTCCACCGCAACGCCCTGGAACTCGTCGAGCTCTCGAAGAGCAACACCCTCGCCCAACGTATGGCAGCCCTCGATCTACCGAAACTCTATCTCGCCGGGCACCCGGGCGGTGCGAGCCTGCGGTCTCTCCAGCAGCTTGCCAACGCGGGGGTACCGACGCGTCGGATCGAACCCTCGGGTCACTGGCCCTTCATCGACCAGCCGGAGGCTTTCCTTGAGCTTCTGCTTCCCTTTCTCGAGGGACACTAGCCATGGAGATTCACCGCCTGCAGCTTCTCTCCGGAGCGCGACAGGCTATGGGCCTCGCGGTCGCCATCGATGTCCTGCGCGCGTCTTCTCATGTCGTGACCCTCTTCGCGAAGGGGGCCGAGAGAGTCGTCCCGGTTGCCAGTGTGGCGGAAGCTCGAACTCTCAAGATGCAGCATCCAGACTGGATCCTGGCGGGCGAACGTCATGGCCTTCCTCCGGAGGGCTTCGACCTGGGGAACTCACCCTTCGAAGCCGCCCAGCGGGACTTCCATGCCCGGACCGTCGTACTGACCACCTCCGCAGGCAGCCGCGGCCTCGTCGCCGCCCTCGAGAGCGCCGAGGAGGTCGTCGTCGGATGCTTCCTCAACGCAAGCGCCGTGACGCGCTATGCCCGGCGCCGAAACGCAGCGACCGTCTCGCTGCTCGCCCTGGGCGTTGCAGGCGAGACCCCGTCACCCGAAGACGACGGGGCAGCCCTGCTGATCGAGTCGCTTCTCAGGGGGAGGAGTTGCGATCTCGAGCAGATCTTCGCCAGCATCCGCCAGCATCCGGAGGGGCAGAAGTTCCTCGACCCACAGAATCCGAACTACATGGCCGAGGACCTCGAGGCCTGCCTCCGCTTGGACATCCACGACATCGTCCCCCGCATGAGCCCACAGGGACTGAGGCTCTGATCGCAGAGTGCTTCGCCCCAGGCGAACACGGGATGCTCATCGACTCACTGGGCGCAACGCCGCATCTGAGGGCGATTGAGTTCCCGTTGACGACCTCGCGGCAGAGCTATCGCTGCAACTTGAGCCCCTATTGACGACCTCGCGGCAGAGCTATCCCTGCGACTTGAGCCCCATTGGCGACCTCGCGGCAGAGCTATTGCTGCGACTTGAGCCCCATTGACGACCTCGCGGCAGAGCTATTGCTGCGAGTTGAGCCCCATTGACGACCTCGCGGCGGAACTATCCCTGCGACTTGAGCCCCTATTGACGACCTCCCGGCAGAGCTCTAGCTCCGACTTGAGCCCCTGCTGACCGCCTCGGCGCGGAGGCACCTAAACAATCTGTTAGCGGTGCGTGGCGCGGAATTCCGCTAGACTTCTACATTCGACTCAAGGAGATTCCCACGTGAACCTGCGCCTCATCACTCTCGCCGCACTGATTCTCGCTCTTCTTCCAGCCCCTGCCTTTGCCACCGGCAAGAACGCCCAGATCAAGTCACTCCAGGACGAGATCGCCGCGCTCAAGACCCAGATCGAGCTTCTGCAGACCCAAGACGCGTCAAAGGCTGTCGAAGGTCTCAAGAAGCAGTTCGCTGCACTCGAGAGACGCGTCGCCCAGCTCGAACGCAAGAGCCGGCAACAGGGCAAGCCCCAGGTCGCCAAGCCCCAGGTCGATTCCGCAACCGAGGGCGCGGCCAAGGCCGCTTTCGCGAAGATCAGGTCGCAGGTCGCCCAGCTCCAGACCGACCAGGCCAAAGCGGGCCTGAAGGACTTCTTCACCAAGTACACCCAGACGAAGACCGTGCGGCAAGCACGCTCGCTCGAATCCGAGCTCTCGGTGGTCGGCCTCGACGCTCCGGCCCAGTACGAGATCGCGAAGTGGTTCCAGGGCCAGGACGAGGTCCAGCTCGGCTCTGGCAAGGCCACCGTTCTCGTCTTCTGGGAGATCTGGTGCCCCCATTGCCGCCGCGAGGTCCCGAAGGTGCAGGCCCTCTACAACCGATTCAAGGACAAGGGACTGCAGATCGTCGGCTTGACCAAACTCAACCGCAATAAGACCGAAGCCGAACTCGAGGCCTTCATCAAGGACAAGGCGATCACCTACCCCATCGCCAAGGAGACCGGGACCCTCAGCCGCGCCTTCAAGGTGCGCGGCGTCCCTGCGGCTGCGATCGTCAAGGATGGGAAGATCGTCTGGCGCGGCCACCCGGCCTACTTGAACGATGCGCTGCTAAAACAGCTGCTCTAACTCGAAATCGCTCGCAAGAACCATGGTTCGTTCCTCGCGGTCATCGGGCAGGAGACGCGTTGGAAGCTGGCTACTCGCGCTGCCCGCCTTGGGTCTCGCGGCCGCAGCTTTGCTCCTCGCGCAGGGTAGCCCCGTCGAGGCGATCGCCAGCCCACGCACGTCGGTGCGGATCCCGCCGGCTCCCGTCGCCGCAACCCAGGTTCCGGAGTCCGGAGTCTCTCGAGAGCTGCAGGTCCATCGAGGCAGCACTCTTGCGAGCCTGCTGAATCAGGCCGGCGCGGCGCCGGACACGGCTCACGAGATGATCGGCGCCCTCCGCCACGTCTTCGACCCGCGCGAGCTCCGGCCCGGCCAGGTGCTCGAAGTCGCGTTCCGGGATGCGAAAGGCTCCTCCCGGCTCAGCGAGCTTCGTTTCACGCCTTCGCTCGAGCGCGAGATCCGCGTCCGCAGGGGCGCACAAGGCAGCTTCGAGGCCGAGGAAACCCTGAGGCCACTGGAAACTCGGCTCGCCGGAATCCGCGGAAGCATCGAAAGCAGTCTTTTTCGGGCGGGACGCGGCGCGGGGGCGACAGCCGCTGCGCTGACCGAGATGATCCACGCATTCAGCTTTTCCGTGGATTTTCAGCGAGATATCCGCCGAGGAGACCGCTTCGAGCTGCTCTACGAAGAGCTGTACGATGAGCAAGGTCGGCTCGCCCGCACGGGACGCCTGCTCTTCGCATCGCTCACGCTCTCGGGCCGACGCATAGAGCACTGGCGTCACGAACTCGCCGACGGCCGGCACGACAACTTCGATGCCAGCGGAGCCTCCGTGCGCAAGACCCTGATGCGTACGCCGATCGACGGCGCACGGCTCAGCAGCGGCTACGGCCGGCGCCGCCACCCGGTACTTGGCTATTCCAAGATGCACCGCGGCGTCGACTTCGCCGCACCCATCGGCACCCCGATCTACGCCGCCGGAGACGGCGTCATCGAGCGTATCGGACCCTTCAGTACCTTCGGCAACTACATCCGCATCCGTCACAACGCGAGCTATCAGACGGCCTACGCCCACATGCGGGGCTTCGCCAGCAACCTGAGACGAGGCAGCCGTGTCCACCAGGGTCAGGTTATCGGCTACCTGGGACGCACGGGACGCGTGAGCGGCCCCCATCTGCACTATGAAGTCCATCTCTCCGGGCGTCAGGTCAATCCTCGCACCGTGCAGCTCCCCAGCGGTGAGACGCTCCTCGGCGAGGAACTCGAGCGCTTCCAGGCCGCCCGGCGCCGGATCAATCGCCTGCGGGGACGCACGATGTTCTCCCGCTGGGTCAGTCGCACGCCACCACTCGCCGAGCCTTCCTCCGCGGGCTAGCCCCAACA
>JANTFM010000184.1 GCA_024763475.1 Acidobacteriota bacterium
TGGCCTGCTGCGTCTTCGTTGTGGTCCTTCCCGCCAGGATGGGCACGAGACAGAAGGAACGCAGGGTCTCCTGCAAGATGGGCAGCTCGATCTCCACCGCATGCTCACCTTCATGGACGCCAGGATGCGAGCGAACGAGCTTTCCGTCGATCAGGCTCGTGACCGCATCGCCACAGAGCGGAATCTCGCCCAGAGGCGTCTGGTAGGCGCGATAGCGGGGGATCGAGAAACCGGAGAAGGAGCCGTGGTGCGAGGGGCCCATCAGGACGACCCGGTCGAAGCTGCCGGGCTTGAGCAGCCGGAACGCCGCCGCCGCCGCGACTCCCGAATAGCGCCACCCGGCATGGGGGACGACGAGGGCGCGGATCCTGCCGGCAGGACGAGGCGCCCGAGCTGAGCTGCGAAGCAGCTTGTGAACCTCGCTGGTCGCCAGGGCGCGGGATTCGGGGTACCAGCTCCCGGCGAGTGCCGCCGGGCGGACGCTTCCCCGGGAGCCTGCGGAGGGAGCGGCGGCCGCTACCAATGAGCCGAGGGAGGCGACGCCCACGACCAGAAGGGTTACCAACCCTCCGCGAACTCCTCTTCGGACGATCGATGGACGCGAAGACAGCACCAGGGGATCTCCTCGTTCCGTGCGACCTATAGTACCAACGCTTTGCCAGCTTTCGTAATCCCCGTGATCGAGCTGGGCAGACTCGCCTGCGCTCGAGTTCGGACAGTCCATGGGGTCCTCGGCCAAGACGCCGCATCTGCACCCTGGGGGGGCCACCTTGCCCGCACTCGGGATCCGACGCCCTCTGGAACGGCCTCCGGCGACGGCTTGGCTGCGAAACTCCGGGGGCGAGCAACCCAGCACGATTCTGCGGTGCTCCAGCCCGAAGCTTCTTGTACGATCCGCGTTACGGCTGCTGCAAGCCCCGTTCTCTGACCAAGCGACAGATGTCCAGCGAAGAAACCATTCCCACGAGTATGCCCTCATCCTGGACGGGCAGGTGATGGACCCGGTAGTCCCACATCATCTCGCAGAGTTCGGCGATGAGCGTGGCGGGTTCGGCCGAGAAAACGGGAGAGGTCATGATCTCTCCCACGGTCGCGGGGTCTGCTCCCGTGGACGCAAAGACATCGCCGAAGAGAATATCCTCCACGCTCACGATGCCGATCAGGGTTCCCTCTTCGTCCACCACCGGAGCGGCGTGGACATGGGCCGCCTGTAGCCGGTCGACGAGGTCGCCGGCACTCTCGTCCACTCTCGAAATCACCAGATTCGTCTGCATCAGGCTCTTGGCATCCACGTGGCTTACTCCTTGCAAACGGAGATAATACGACAAGCTCGCGAGCCTGCGCCACGGGGGTGTCGTTGCCCCCGGGGGCGACATCGGGCACCATGGGCACGCTCCAGCTACCCGTAGTCTGCACGGGAGCTGCTGATCGGGCAGTGTGGCATGGAGTATTGACTTCTAACAGGAAGGGGTAGTTAGAGATGGCTCTAGGGCATCCCAAGGGACTGTTTCCGCTGTTTTTCATCGAGATGTGGGAGCGCCTTGCGTTCTACACCATGCTCGGAATTCTACTGCTCTACACGACGGATACTCAGCGTGGTGGCCTCGGTCTTCCCTCTGCGGAAGGCAACGAGATCTATGGCCTCTACCTCGCTTTCGTATACTTCACCCCCTTCCTCGGAGGCATGATCGCCGATCGATTCCTCGGGTACCGCAAAGCGGTGCTCCTCGGCGGCGTGCTCATGGCGGCGGGCCTGATGCTGATGGGCATGCCAGGGTATCTGCCCTTCGTCTCGGGTCTCGGCCTGCTCATCATCGGCAACGGCTTCTTCAAGCCGAACATCTCCGTGATGGTCGGCAACCTCTACGAAGCGGGCGATCCGAAGCGGGATGCGGGTTTCAACGTTTTCTACATGGGCATCAACATCGGTGCCTTCGTGGCCAACCTGCTCGCGGCGTCGGTGCGCAACGAAATGGGCTGGCTGTGGACCTTCCGCGTGGCGGGATTCGGCATCATGATCGGCCTGGCGATTCTCGTCACCCAGTGGAAAGTGCTCGCCCGTGCGGATCATCGTCCGGCGCGCGATCCGGAGGACACCAGCTTCGGTGAGATCGCCCTCAAAATCCTGCTGCCGGCCTTCGGCGTTGGTGTGCTGGGGTACCTGATGGCGACCTGGTACCTGCCTGCCGGCTCGGCGCTGCGTCCCGCGGTCTGCGGCTTCCTCGCCGGGATGATTCCGGTGATCGTGTTCTTCGTGCGCATGGGTCTGACCGCCAAGCCCAGCGAGAAGCCGGGACTCCTCGCGCTGCTGCCTGTTTACGTCGCGGGTGGCTGTTTCTTCATGGTTCTGCACCTCAACGGCAGCGCGATGACCCAGTGGGCGCGTGACAGTACCGATCGCGAACTCGGCGTGGCACCGGCGATTCTCCAGCAGGAAGGCCTGCCAAACTACTATCTCAATGCGGCCGAGGATGTGGCGTTACCACACCCGTCGAGCCTCCTGCCGGTAGATTCCGCGAAAATCGCCCGCATGTATGGTCAGCAGCGGATGGACCAGTCCGCGGTCGACGCGATCGGCATGATTCCCGGTATCGAGGTCGTGGATCTCGGTCTCGGGGAAGGCGGACTCAGCGCGGAAAACGCGAAGTGGTCGGACCGGTCTACGAAGGTCTTCGCGGATGGCGTGGTGACGGTGCGTGAAGGCACAGATTCTCATGGCGCACCGTCCGTCACGGTGGAGGTGCCGGATGGCGCCGTGCCCGTGCGCAAGGTCGCCTTCGTGCGCACCTTGCCGAACGGTGAGCGCATCGGAACCTATGTCCTGAGCCAGACCCTCTTCGACGAGCTCTACGACGGCTATCGGGAGCGCTTCGGGAAGGAAGCGGAGCTGCTGCCGCCGGGCAAGTTCCTCGGTGTGATCAACCCCGAGCTCTACCAGTCTGCCAACGCTCTGTTCGTCATCGCGTTCACGCCGCTGATTGTCGCGTTCTTCCAGTTCATGCTGCGGCGTGGCAAGGGAGTCACGACCGCGAGGAAGATCTTCTGGGGCCTCGTGCTGACGACGGGTTCGCTGCTGATCATGTCCCTGGCCGGCCTGCTCTCGGATGGAGGGCACGCCAAGGTCTCTGGGCTGTGGTTGATCTCGTTCTACGCCATGGTCACGATGGGAGAGTTGTGCCTGTCTCCGATGGGTCTCTCGCTCGTGACGAAGCTGTCGCCGAAGCGTCTCGTGGGACTGACGATGGGCGGCTGGTTCATGGCAACAGCGTTCGGGAACAACTTCTCCGGTTTCTTTGGAGGCATCCAGGGACGAATGGAGCCCACCTACTTCTTCCTGATGCTGGCCGGACTGACCGCGCTCGTCGCCCTCTTCATCTACCTGCTCTTGCCGAAGTTGGACGCAGCGATCAAGCAGTATGGCGCCTGACGCAGGCCAGCGAGCCTGGGGACACGGTGTCTCGAGTGAGATGAAGGTCAGCGAGCCTGGGGACTGTCTCGAGTGAGATGAAGGCCAGCGAGCCAGGTTCACGGTTTCCCGGGCAAGACGCAGGTCAGCGAGCTTGGGCGCACAGCGTCTCGAGCAATTCGAGAAGCTGTGTCGGATCGATCGGCTTCGCAAGGCAGCTCTTGGCGCCGGTTTCCCGGAGTTCCCTGTCGCTCAGGGTCCAGCGATGAGCGGTCATCAGAACCTTCACGATGCGGGGATGGCGGGCTTCCATCTCGCAGCAGAGTTCCGGGCCGCTGATCCCGGGCATGGAGATATCGGTCAGCACGATCTCGATGCGGTCTTCCCTGGACAGGATCTCGAGGGCCTGCTCCCCGGAGCCTGCGGTGAAGACCCGATAGCTTCCCTCGTCCTCGAGAAGGATCTGCAGGGTCCGCAGCAGGCCCTGGTCGTCGTCTACCAGCAGGACGCAGGTGTGCTCACGCATCCGTGGCGTGATCTGGGGCGAGTCTCGGCCACGCTCGGTCTGATCTCGCAAGGGTCTGGCTCCTCAAGAGACTTGGAGACCTGAGTCTGTATCCCCGGCAGAGCCGGGGGGATCTCCCGCTTGCACTAAAGCAAGTTTCGGGCCACCGCCTCCTGGGTCGGGGATCACCTTGAGTTGTCAGGTGTTTCCGGCTCTTGGCCGCACAAGAGTGGCACGCAGGAGTGCAGGAATGCACCGCGGGGTGCCTGGCCCGAAGGGCTCATGAGGATTCCGGCTTGGTCGAACGCTTCGACAGGCCGAACGCCTTCAGGCGCAGCTCGAGGACGCGGCGGTTCGTGCCGAGTTTCTCCGCGATGTCCATGTTGGAGAGCCCCGGCCAAGCTCTCAGGGCCCGCTCGAGAAGCTCCCTCTCTGCGTCCTTGTGGGCTGCCTCGAGAGCCGAAATGCCTCCTTCGAGTGGGATCCCAGACAGTGAGCCCGGCCGTCGCGAGGCGAGTTGGCGAGGCAGGTCCTCTGCCTCGATCCTGCCCGTTTTCCGGGCGAGGGAGCCGAGGACGATGGCGCGCTCCAGGAGATTCTCGAGTTCGCGCACGTTGCCTGGAAATCCGTAGGACGCCAGCGAAGCCAGGGCCTCTGGTGAGATGCTGGCCTCGCTGCGGGCCAGTCGACGGGCCAACTTGGCGAGTAGGTGTTCGCAGAGGAGGGGAAGGTCGCCGCTGCGGTCCCTCAATGGTGGAAGCTCCAGGGGAATCGCGCTCAGACGGTAGAAGAGATCCTGACGGAACTCGCCTTCGGCCATCGCTGTCTCGAGGTTCCGGTGGGTCGCGGCGAGAATGCGGAGGTCCACCTTGCGCTCCCGTTTGCCGCCGATGCGCCGGATCGTGAGTTCCTGAAGGAAACGCAGGATCTTCGGCTGGAGGGTCGACGACATGTCACCGATCTCATCGAGGAAGAGGGTCCCGCCCTCTGCCTCTTCGATGCGGCCGATCCTCGACTCCGTCGCACCGGTGAACGAGCCTTTTTCATGGCCGAAGAGCTCACTCTCGAGCAGCTCGCCGGGAATCGAGGTGCAGTTCACGGCGACGAAGGGGAGTCCGCTCCGCAGGCTGGCGCGGTGGATCAGGCGGGCGACGAGTTCTTTGCCCGTCCCTGTTTCTCCGCGGATCAGGACCGTGGAGTCGACCTCGGCGAGGCGTGAGATCGACTCACGCAAGTCGACGATGGATGGGCTCTCGCCCACGAGAACGTCGAAGTGCTCCGGGTCACCGGCCCGGGCCTTCAGCCGCCGGTGCTCGCCCTCCATGGCAGCCTGGCGGAGCGTGCGCTCGACCTGCAGCAGGAGTTCGTCCGGGTCCACCGGCTTTGAGAGGTACTGGGCCGCACCGAGCTTCATCGCCTGCACGGCCGAGGCCACGGACCCATAGGCGGTCATGAGGACCACGGGTATCGCCGGCCTGCGCTCCCTGATCGCCTGCAGAAGCTCGATACCGTCCATGCCGGGCATGGAGAGATCGCTGAGGACCAGACGAATCCGCTCATGGGTCTCCAATGCCTCGAGGGCGTCGGCTCCCGAGCTTGCCGTCACGGTCTCGTATCCGCCCTCGTCCTCCAGGAGGACCTGGTTGGTCCTGAGCAAGCCGCGATCGTCATCGACGATCAGGATTCGGCCTCGTTTCGGCATGATCTCCATCCTCTTCCAAAGCAGGGTTTCGTGGCGCGGAAGGGAGGCGTACCGTCACCAGGGCGCCTCCTTCCGCTGCATTCGACGCAAGGACCTCGCCAGAGTGCTCCTCGACGATACGCTTGACGTTGGCCAAGCCGAGGCCCGTCCCCAGCTTCTTCGTCGTGAAGAAGGGTTCGAACACCCGGGAAATCGAATCCGGAGCGAAGCCACTGCCGCTGTCTTGCAGCGTGACCTCGACGCCGCGTAGCTCGCCCGCCGACCCCATCCATGGGTCGAGCCTGACGTGGATCTCTCCGTGGCTGCCGGAGGCTTCCCGCGCGTTGAGCAGCAGATTCAGGAAAAGCTGGCGCAGGCGTTCGGAATCCCCGATGACGACGGCCTTCTCGAGGGTGCATTCGAGGCGAATTTCCACGTCGTGTGAGCTGAACTCGACCTCGACGACTCTCGCAATCTGCCCCAGCAGGTCTTCGAGGTTGACGGGCTCCATCCGGCATTCGCTGGGCCGCACATACGAGAGGATGCCGATGACGGTCTCGAGCAGGCGATCCGCCTCGTCTTCGACGATATGTGTCAGCTCCTGGCCGCGTTCGTCCTCACGCAGCCTGCGGCGCAGGACGGCTGCCGTGCTCTTGATGGCCGCGAGAGGGTTCTTCAGCTCGTGGATGAGGGCGCTGGTTGCCGATCCGACGAGCGCGAGCCGCTCTCCGAGGGATCTTTCCTCCAGCAGATGACCGCGTTCGAATACGGTCGCCATCAGGTTCCCAAGCGTGCCGAGGAAGTCGGTGTCTTCACCCATGTAGGGCACGTCGGAGCGCCGCGCTCCGAGCAGGAGGGCACCCAGCACGGCATCGCCGCGCGTGGCCGGCACGACGAGTTCGGGGACTCGTTCGAGCGGATAGTTCGCAGGGTCGGGCTGGAAGGGAAGCGCGGTGCTGCTGAGCAGGCTCTCGAAGCGCTTCGCCTCCTCGCCCGCACAGAGCAGAGGCCGTGTTCCGGGCGATGTGTCCAGCAGGACGAACGCGCATTCCGTCGGCCGTCGGGAGCTGATGAGCATCCAGGATGGATCCAGCAGGGAGCCGATCCGGGAGCGAAGGAAGGCGGCAGCGGCCTCCGGGTCGAGGATGCCTGCGAGCCGGGTGCTGATCGCGGTGATCTCCTTACGATAGTCGTAGCGCCGACGGTAGATATAGCGGTCGACGGCGTGTTGAGACCAGATCCTGAGCGGATGGAAGGCGACGGCTGCGACCGCCGCCGCGACCGCTAGGGCGACAGCATCCGTCCGCGGAGCGCTCGAGCGCAGGATCCAGCCGAGTCCTCCCATCACCGCGATGAAGACGACCGCCATCACACCCGAGGCCAGCGAGTACACCAGGCCATGCCTGACGAGGATGTTGATGTCGAAGAGCCTCTGGACGACGATCGAGATCGCAATCGCTATGGGGAACACGAGCCCGACCATCGTCTGGCTGAAGACGTCCAGCAGAGGTCGAGCGCCGAGCCAGACCGGCAGCTCCTGGGTTACGAGGCGGGCAAGGAGTGTGATGAGAAGCGCGGCGAAGAGCAGCTTCGCTTGCTGTTGAACCCGGTGCTGCCGTGCCCTGCGGGCGATGAGGGCGAGGTTCACCGCGATGAGGGTATCGCAGGCCAGGACATTGAATCCGAAAAGGAGGAGCAGGAATCGCGTCAGGCCAGCCTCGAAGGGCATCCTGCGCAGAATCGGAAACCATCCGGGCAAATAGTAGTGCAGGCCCAACGCGAAGCAGATGCCGTAGGCCAGCGGCAGCAGGGAACGCAGCCGCCGCTGGAAGGGTAGCTCCGCCGGAAAGAGGGTGAACAGGTGCAGCAGCAGCGCCGCGCTGGGAAGACTGAGGATCGTGTAGGAGAACGAGATCACCCGGAGAGCCCAACCGGTGCCTGTCGGAAGAGTCGCTGTGGCCGCGATGTTGAGTACGACGCTCAGACAGAAGAGCAGGAAGAGGAAGCTGCCGCGCTGCAGGGGTCGTGCTGCGAAGACGCCGACACCCAAGCCGAAGACGATCAGGAGCGGCAGCAGGATCTCGAAGGCCTCCCGTGGACCGAGGTTCGGCCAGGTTGAGGTGCCGAGTTCCAGCACCTCGCCGTCCCGCTCGACGGTGAAGGTGATCCGGCTTCCGGGGCGGATCGCATGGAAACGGTCCGGGAGGTCGAGTGAGTTGCGGAGGGGGATGCCGTCGGTGGCGACGATGATGTCGCCACGCTGGATCCCGGCCCGGTCGAGGACGTCGTCCCGGGCCACGATGTTCACGCGAAGCCCGCGGGCCTCGTAGCGGAGATTGGAGCGGGGAGGGCTGGGGATCTTCAGGCCGTCCCAGATACAGAGTCCGGCGACGCAGAAAGCATAGGTGGCCAGGAGTGCGGCAAGCACCTTGCGCATTCGGTCTTTGCTGGCCAATTTGCACACCCCTTGGCGGTTGTCGTCATTCGAGCCGCCAATTATGCCAGATGGGCTGCTCGAGTTGTCCCTCCGGCTCCTGAGCACTATAACCACACGGAAGAGACGAATGGCCGCCGGTCGAGAAATACTGTCCCAGCGAGGAGCGCGACGAGAATGAAGAAGGCC
>JANTFM010000185.1 GCA_024763475.1 Acidobacteriota bacterium
CGTCCGCGGCGGGGAGTTCGTGGACGAGAGCAGGGTCCGGATGTTCCAGCGGGAAGCGGAGACCCTGGCCCGGCTGAAGCACCCGGATATCGGCGCGATCTACGAGTCGGGTCGCACCGAAGCTGGACAGCACTTCTTCGCCATGGAATTGGTCCGGGGGGAAACCCTGGACAAGTATCTCGAGAAGCGGCCGGATCCCACCAGCGTCGCGGAACTTCGCTTTCGCCTGGCGCTGTTGCGAAAGATTGCCCGGGCGGTGAACTACGCCCACCAGCGGGGTGTGATCCACAGGGACCTCAAGCCCGCGAACATCATCGTCACGGAAGACGCGTCCGCCGAATCGTCGAAGAGCGATGCCGGCAGCAGCCTGAGCGGGGACGAACTCCCCGGGGTCAAGATCCTGGACTTCGGTCTGGCGCGGATCACCGAGGGAGACGTCGCGACCGCAACCCTGACGACCGAGATTGGCATGATCAAGGGCACGCTGCCCTACATGGCACCGGAACAGGCCCGAGGCGATTCGGCGGAGATCGACGTCCGGGCCGACGTCTACGCGCTGGGGGTCATCCTCTACGAGATGATCAGTGGCAGGCGGCCCTACGATGTCGCGCGGCGCGCGTTGATCGAGGCGGTTCGGGTCATCTGCGAGGAAAAACCTGCGTCACTCAGAGAGGCCAGCGCCAACAGTCGAATCCTCGATCCGGACATCGAGACCATCGTCGGCAAGGCCCTGGAGAAGGAGTCGGACCGCCGCTACGACAACGCGGCGGAGCTGTCCGGCGACATCGAGCGTTTCCTGAGTTCTCAGCCGATCCTGGCCCGGCCGCCTTCGGCGATCTACCAGATGAAGAAGCTGGTCGCCCGTCACCGCGTACCGGCGGCCATGACGGCGATCATGCTGCTGGCGCTGGTCGGGTTCGTCGTCGGCATGAGCGTCCTGTTCGTCCGTGCGCTCCGTGCCGAGGCCGAGGCCTCCCGGCAGGCGGAGACCGCGACGCGCTCCCTGGAGTTCATGACCGGGATCTTCGAGGTCTCCGACCCCAGCGAGGCCCGGGGAAACGTCGTGACCGCCCGGGAGGTCTTGGATCTCGGCGCCCGGCGGATCGATCTGGACCTGGCCGATCAGCCCGTGGTGCAGGCGACTCTGATGAAGACGATGGGAGAGGTGTACTACAACCTGGGTCTCTACCAGGAAGCGGAAGGTCTCCTGGAGCGCGCCCTCGAACAGCGTCGCGCCCTCCTCGGGGACGAAGATCTGGACACCGTGGCTGCGGTGCAGGCCCTGGCCCAGTTGTACGAGAACCAGGGCCGTAGCGACGACGCGGAGCCCCTGCTCACGGAGGCCTTGGCTCGCTGTGTGAGGCTGGTTGGGCCTGACGGCCGTGTGGCCATCAACGTCCGCGCCCAGCTGGCGGGCGTATACGATAAACAGGGGCGGTTGGACGAGGCGGAGGCGCTGTTCACCGCCGCGCTGGAAGCAGCGCGAGCGCATCTCGGCGACGAGGACCACGACACGCTGAGCATCGTCAGCGACCTGGCATCGCTCTACAACGACACCGGCCGGATGGAGGACGCCGAGAATATGCTGCTCGCTGCGCTTGCCGTGCAGCGGAGACGCCTCGGGGCCGACCATCCGGAAACGCTCCGATGCGTCAACAACCTGGCCCTGGTGTACCAGTACCAGGGCCGGTACGACCAGGCCGAGACCTTGTACCAGGAGGTCGTGGATTCCCAGGCCCGCATCCTCGGCCCCGAACACCAGGAGACCCTCTTGGCACGCAACAACCTGGTCACCCTGCAGGTTCTCCAGGGGAACTTCGATGAAGCCGAGACCGTCTGCACCGAGATCCTGAAGCTCCAGCGGGAGAAGCTCGGTGCGAGCCATCCGGACGTGTTGCGGTCGGTCATGAATCTGGCGGTGATCTACCAGAACCAGGGCCGTCTGGATGATGCCAAGAGGGAGCTGCTCCTCGTGCTCGAACGCTACCGCGAGATTCTCGGCGACGATCATCTGGAGACGCTGAGGGCAGCCAGCAACGCCGCGATCAATTTCATGTTCCAGGGTGACCTGGACGAGGCGGAGAGGCGTTACCGGGAACTGGTGAAACGCTCGACCCGGGTTCTGGGAGCGGAGCACCCGGATACACTGATCAGCATGGAAAACCTGGCGAACGTGCGCTACAAACAGGGCGATCTCGACGAAGCCGAAGCCTTGGTGCGCCGGGTGATGGAAGCCCGCAACCGGGTCCTCGGGCCAGAACACCCCGCCAGCCTGCGCACCCGGGGCAACCTGGCGGTCGTGCTCAAGAACAAGGGCGACCTGGACGCCGCACGGACTCTGCTGGAGGACTCGGTGGCGATCCAGCGCGAGGCGATCGGCAACGACCACTTCGATGTCGCCAACGCCCTGGAGAACCTGGCGTCCGTCAGGCGGGAACAGGGAGCTTTCGAAGAGGCGGGGTCCCTGATGCGCGAAGTGCTGCGCATCCGCCGCGTGGTGTACGGCGAGCAGAGCGCCGAGGCTGCACAGACGCTCATGACCCTGGCGAAGGAACTCTCCAGGGGAGAGGAGTGGGCCGCGGCTGAAGAAGCCGGCAACGAGGCGCTTGGGATGCGCCGGGATGTTCTGAAAGTCGTCGAAAAGGACAACCTGGGACTGCGCCACTTCCTGGTGAAGATGGCGATGAACCAGGACAAGTACGCCGAGGCGGAGCGAGAAGCCGTGGAGTTCTACGCGGACGCGACCCGCCTCGGTGAAACGGACCGGGCTTCAGCCATGGCCTCCGAGCTGGTGACGATCTGCGAGAAACTCGGCCGCGAACTCGAGGCGGCGAAATGGAGAGCGAGAGCCCCACTCCGTCCCTGACAAGAGGCTCCCCAGACGCTCGAGAGCCCACTCCTCGCCCGGATGCCCGGCAGAGAGCTGCGCGCCACGGAGGATGGCGTGCTGACGCGACCCCAACGAAATCTCCAATCGATGACCGGCAGTTGCTCGACCTTGGCGCTCTTCGAGACTGGCGGGAATCGCCGCCAGTTGTCGCCACCAGTACCGAAGAGAGATCCAGGCGCTTCGAAACTGTGGGTGATGACCCTGTCGGTTCTCATCAGCGGCGGCTGCCGGCCTGGACCAGAAGGAGATTTTCGATGCACGGGCCAAAGAGCGGCTTCACCGTTCTCTCATTCCTGTTCTCCCTGGCACTCTTCGCGGTGCCACTTGGCCTGGCCGATGGAGGGGGGGCACCTGATTCCAACTGGCTCGCGACGACCCAACAGGCCATCGCCGCCGAGGAGTACCACATCACCTGGCAGACCGAGACCTATCTGCTCGACGTGCCCGCTGCCTGGCAGGCCCCCAACCGTGCCCACGGCTTTCGCACTTACTTCACCGAGGCCGGGCCGCGGGTGATATCCCGCAACGAGGCCGAGCCGAGCTGGCAGTGGGCGCTCGAGCTACTGGGAGCGGGCCGCGGGGCAGAGCTGCGGCCGGTGAGGGCGCCGCGCCTCGAGGTGTCGGACAGCCGGATCGACTACGATCGCGGCAGCGTGACCGAGTGGTACGACAACGGTCCCCGGGGCCTGAAGCAGGGCTTCGTGCTGTGGGAGCGCCCCGAGACCCTCGGGGGCCGGGCCGTTGAGGTCACACCGCCCCAGGGGCCCCGCGCAGTCGCTGTCGCTCCCAGTCAGCGGGAGAGTCTCGCCTTTCTGGAGATCGGCCTCACCGGCACGCTGGAGCCGGCTTTTTCCACCGACGGCCAGGCCATCGACTTCCGCACCGGCCGCGGCGTCAACCTCGTGCACTTCGCCGGACTGCGGGCGACCGACGCCAGCGGCAAGGAGTTGCCGAGCTGGATGGAGGGTTTCACACACGACGGCATCAGGGGCGTGCGGATCGTCTTGGACGACGCGGATGCCGCCTATCCGGTGACCATCGATCCCCTCGCGACGAGCCCGGCCTGGACCGCCGAAAGCGACCAGGACTCCGCCTACTTCGGCACCTCCGTTTCCACCGCCGGGGACGTCAACGGCGACGGCTACTCAGACGTCATCGTCGGGGCGTACAGGTACGACAACGGGCAGACGGACGAGGGGCGCGCCTTCGTCTACCTCGGTTCCGCGACCGGGCCAGACCCCAGCGCTGCCTGGACCGCCGAGAGTAATCAGGCCTACGCCCGCTTCGCCTACAGCGTCTCCACGGCTGGAGACGTCAACGGCGACGGCTACTCAGACGTCGCCATCGGGGCGTACTTCTACGACAATGGTCAGACGAACGAGGGGCGCGCCTTCGTCTACCACGGTTCCGCGACCGGACTTGGCCACAAGCCAGCCTGGACTGCGGAGGGCAACCAAGACACCGCCTACTTCGGTGTTTCCGTTTCCACCGCTGGAGACACCAACCACGACGGATACTCAGACGTCATCGTCGGAGCGTCCCTGTACGACAACGGGCAGACCAACGAAGGACGTGCCTTCGTCTACCATGGTTCCGCAGCCGGGTTGGCCTCCAGCCCCAGTTGGAGCGCAGATGGCGATCAGGACTCTGCCTACTTCGGCAAGTCGGTCTCCGTGGCCGGAGACGTCGATGGTGACGGATACTCGGATGTCATCATCGGGGCAGACTACTACGACCACGGGCAGACCAACGAAGGGCGCGTCTTCGTTTACCGCGGGTCCGCTACGGGCCTCGGCCACAACCCAACGTGGACCGCAGAGAGCGATCAGGACGACGCCTACTTCGGCTTCTCCGTTTCCACCGCTGGAGACGTCAACGGTGACGGGTACTCAGACGTCATCGTTGGAGCGCGATACTACGACCACGGGCAGCCCAATGAGGGGAGCGCCTTCCTCTACCACGGTTCCGCGGCCGGACTGAGTTCCAAACCAGCGTGGACCGCGGAAAGCGATCAGCAAGATGCGCGCTTCAGTTTCTCCGTCTCAACTGCCGGAGATGTCAATGGCGACGGTTACGCCGACGTCATTGTGGGGGCGCGATACTACGACAACGGAGAGACGGACGAAGGTCGCGCGTTCCTCTACCACGGTTCCGCTTCAGGACTGGCCGCCAGCCCAGCATGGACCGCGGAAAGCAACCAGGACCATGCCTACATGGGTTACTCCGTCTCGACTGCCGGAGACGTCAACGGTGACGGGTACTCAGACGTCATCGTGGGGGCGAACGGCTACGACCATGGGCAGATGGACGAGGGACGCGCCTTCGTCTACCTCGGCGCCGCCGCGGGACTGAGTTCCCATTCAGCATGGACTGCGGAGAGCGATCAGCAAGGCGCGGACTTTGGCCTCTCCGTTTCCACCGCTGGAGATGTCAACGGCGACGGATACGCAGACGTCATCGTCGGGGCGCACGAGTACGACAACGGGCAAGCGAATGAGGGGCGCGCTTTCCTCTACCGTGGCTCCGCTTCAGGAATCGAAGCCAGCCCGTCCTGGATTGCCGAAAGCGATCAGGAGGGAGCGGATTTCGGCGGATCCGTCTCGACGGCAGGAGATGTCAATGGCGATGGATACGCCGACGTCATTGTTGGGGCGCGATACTACCACAACGGAGAGTCGAACGAAGGTCGCGCGTTCCTCTACTGTGGATCGGCGGCCGGTGTCGACTCGAGCCCCGCGTGGACCGCGGAAAGCGATCAGGTGACCGCACTATTCGGCAACGATGTCTCCACGGCTGGAGACGTCAACGGCGACGGCTACTCAGACGTCATCATCGGATCGTATCGCTATGATACCGTCGACATTGATGAGGGGCGCGCCTACGTCTATCACGGTTCCCCGGCCGGGCTCGAGGGCGACCCGGCCTGGATCGCAGCAGGCGATCGAAAAGGCGCCACCTTCGGCATCTCCGTCTCTACCGCCGGAGACGTCAACGGCGATGGTTACGCTGACGTCATCGTCGGAGAATCCCGATACCACGACGGACAGGCCAACGAAGGACGTGCCCTCGTCTACCACGGTTCCGTCGTTGGGCTCGACAGCGAGCCAGCCTGGACCGCGGAAAGCGATCAGGAGTACGCTTACTTCGGCAACTCGGTCTCCACGGCGGGAGACGTCAATGGTGACGGATACGCAGACATCATCGTCGGGGCACACGGCTACGACAACGGGCCGACCAGCGAAGGGCGAGTCCTCGTCTACCACGGTTCCGCCGCAGGAGTCGACTTCAACGCCGCCTGGATCGCCGAGGGCAATATGGAGGACGCTGGCTTCGGCAGGAGCGTCTCCACGGCGGGAGATGTCAACGGCGACGGGTACGCGGACGTCGTCATCGGAGCGTCGTTCTACGAGAACGGTCAAGTGGACGAGGGAGGCGCCTTCGTCTACCACGGATCCGCGGCTGGGCTCGGCGGCGACCCCGCCTGGACAGCCGAAGGCGATCAGGAGCTAGCCTACTTCGGCACGTCCGTCGCCACGGCCGGAGACGTCAACGGTGACGGCTTCGCCGAAGTCATCGTCGGGGCACGTCACTACGACGGTGGCCAGGAGGGCGAGGGACGAGCCTTCGTCTACTACGGCAACGAGGGGCCGGGGCTCAGTCTGCGTCCGGAACAGCGCCGCGCCGACGATACCCGGCTGATCGGCCGCCTCGGCCATACGCGTACGACGGACGGTTTCCGTCTCGCCGCCATCGGCCGCTCCCCCTTCGGGCGCGCGCGCGTGAAGCTGCAGTGGGAGGCGAAGGCCGCTGGGCAGCCCCTCGATGGGACGAGCGCGCAGAGCAGCGGCAGTTGGCACGACACGGGTACGCGTGGCGTCGGGCTGAACGAGCCCGTCAGCGGCCAAGAACCCGGCCGCTATCACTGGCGCGTGCGCTTGCTCTACGACCTGTCCAGTTCGCCCTTCCTCTCCGCGAGCCGCTGGTTCACCATCCCCTGGGGCGGCCAGGAAGAGACGGACCTGTTGCACACGAGCATCATCGGGGGCTTCGTGTGGCTCGACGCCGATCGTGACGGCATCCGCCAGCCCGAAGAGGAGAGGCTCGCCTCGATCACCGTTCAACTACTCGACACGGGAGGCGCGGTGGTGGACCAGACACCGACGGACAACTCCGGCAGGTATCAGTTCTTTGTCGCAGACTCGAACGCAAGCTACCGCGTCAAGTTCCTGCTGCCCGCAGGCTACCAGTTCACACTCCAGGACCAGGGACCAGACGATACGCTCGACAGTGACGCCCACCCTGTGACAGGAGAAAGCGACGTCGTCACCCCACCCTACGAGAGCTTCGACTCGAGTGGTTGGAGTGCGGGCATGTACCAGGAGGGTCCCTGCCCGGTGCCCGACGAGGAGGTCTATATCTACACTGCGACCCTCGACGAGAACGGAAACAACGTACTCCATTTCCAGGATCCGAACCAAGCGGATCGGGTGACCGGCTACAACGTCTACCGCTCGTCGGACGCATCGCCTCCCCGCGACGAGTGGCCGCTGGTGGCCTCCGACGTGACGGACATGGACGCGGCAGAGCCGAACATCCAGTGGGTGGACAGCTCTGGGGACGTCTCGCCCTCCGGCGTCTGGTATTACGACGTGGCGGCCTACAACAACCTCTGCGACGGGGAAGGCCCCTAGAAACGACGGTTGATCGGGGTTCCTGTCCTTGTGCACGAAAACCCTAAGAACGAACGACTGAGGGAATAGGTAGGTTTTTCGGAATCGCAGTCCGGTCGGAGTCGAAGGACCTTCTCAGCCATGTGCACAGTCAATACCCGGCCACGAGCCGCGGCCAAGTGGAGAGCTGTGGTGTCAATGCTCCGCGCGGGCGAAACGCTCCTGGCGCTTTTCGCCTGTTGTGCGGCCGTTCAGGCCGGTTCGCCCGCCGAGAGTTCTACCTCCTCTTCGACTTGTCTGCGAAGCGCATCGGTCACCCGGCCTACTGCCGCTTTCGTCTGGGAAAAGACGGGGAAAGCGCTGGGTGGTCACTTCGGCCCGGCTTAAGACACTCTCACCGTCGGGGCCTCCGGGCGGGGACGGTCGGCCTTGTCGTGCTTCTTCTGCTGGCGTTCAACAACACAGCGTTCGATCCGTCCAAGTTCGATCTGCAATCCAGCATCACGAGATACAACGCCTCGTCAAGCCGCCACACGCTTGCAGCCGTGAGCTATGTCGCTTGTTTCATTCCTCTGATCCTCGCCCACACCGTCTATGTATGGCGTAC
>JANTFM010000186.1 GCA_024763475.1 Acidobacteriota bacterium
CCGAG
This sequence comes from Acidobacteriota bacterium, assembly GCA_024763475.1. Taxonomy (GTDB): domain Bacteria; phylum Acidobacteriota; class Polarisedimenticolia; order J045; family J045; genus JANTFM01. The sequence goes on from JANTFM010000186.1 coordinate 6, forward strand.
GTGTACCTGTATGGTACTCCGCAGGCTGTTTGAGCCGAGTACGGGTGCGAGGGCCCGAAAGGGCCCGGCCAGTGTGCAGATACGCTGTTTCGAACGAAGGGCTCATGCATATTCCGGGTTGGAGTTCAGAGACCGTAGACGTCGGGCCTTCGCTGCCGGAGTACGGGCAGAGCATGCCGCAGCTCCTCGAGTCGCGAGGGATCCAGGACGGCCGTGACCCGCGCCGCCTCACGACCACACTGATCGAGAATCTCGCCCCAGGGATCGACGATCATCGAGTGTCCCCATGCGGGATACCCCCCGGCCGGATGGGGCGCGGGGGAACACGCGGCCAGGTAGCAGGTGTTCTCGATCGCCCGAGCCCGATTGAGGGACTCCCAATGCGCGGGCCCGGTCGTCGTGTTGAAGGCACCCGGAAGGACAAGCAGGTCCGCTCCTGCCAGCGCCATGGCCCGAAACTGCTCGGGAAAACGCAGGTCGAAGCAGATCGCGAGACCGATCCTGCCGAGTTCCGTCTGGACGACAGAGACTTGGTTGCCGGCTGACAGGCACGCGGACTCGTGAAAGGAGATCCCGCCGGGGATGTCGACATCGAAGAGGTGCACTTTCCGATGAGTCAGGAGCAGTTCGCCCGTCGGACCCCAGAGGGTAGACGTGTTGTAGATCTTCCCCCCAGCCGCTTCCGGAATCGATCCTCCGACCAGGTAGATCCCCAAGGTCGCCGCGATCCCACTGAGAAAGTCCGCGCTCGGCCCGGCAGGAAGCTCCTCCGCATAGCGCGGAAAGCTCTCGACATCGTAGGGACAGGAGAACATCTCGGGGAGGACGACCAGTCGCGCGCCCTCGGACGCGGCACCTTCGATTTCTGTGCGAGCACGGACGAAGTTGGCCTCGCGATCCTGCTCGACTCTCATCTGGACGAGGCAAACGCGGAAACTCTCCATCGGCATCCCTTCTCTTCCCGGGCAGGATCAACCCTCGTCCTTGGTCTTGCGACGACTCAGCAAGCCCGCTCCGACGAGAACGATCGCCCCACCGAGGATGGCCATATCGGCGACGTTAAAGACGCCGGTGCGCAGAGAGCCTATGCCGAGGTTCATGAAGTCGATCACCAGACCATTGTGGAAGATTCGATCCCCCAGGTTGCTAAAACCGCCACCGGAGATCAGGGCAAGTCCTGCGACCTCGATCGTCGTCAGTTGGAAACGGCCGAGCGCAGCCACGAGCATGAAGGTCAGCATCGCGCCAACAAAGACGGTGAAGATCCAGAAGCGAAGCTGCGGCGAGAGGCTCCCGCCCAGGCTCAGGATGGCGCCGGAGTTCTCGGCGTACTCGAAGCGGAACACGTCCCCGAGGAACACGATGGGGGAGCGGCCCGCGAGCAGGCGAAACGCGACCAACTTGGTCAGCTGATCGATCAGGAGCGTCAGAAAGAGAGTGACCAGAACGAGTACGACGCGCTGCCGGTGTGGCATCTGCTCCCCTCCACCGCGCTGCGCGTGTGGCATCTGCTCCCCCTCGCCGCGCTGCCGATCTGGCATCTGCTACCCTCCGCCACACTGCCGGTGTGGCATCTGATTCGCTCTGGAACAAAACCGAACCGCGAGAGGATACACGCTCCTGGGAGACTTACCGAGCCTGATTCGCATCCCCGAGTTCAGCGACGTGTTCAAGGTACCACTTGAGAGGTCCGAAGATCTTGTAACGTCTCCGTTTTCCGTCAAAGGCGATCCCCAGGGCGAGACGGTGGAGGCGGGCATAGGCCACTCCGCTGTTGCGACCCTGGTCCAAGAGTACGCGAGCACGAAGATCCAGTGCGTCTCCGGTCAGGCGAAAGTCATCAACCGAGAACCCGCGGGCATCCAAGGCGAGTTTCGCCTGGCCCTGAATCGACGGGACCAGCAACCAATGCCGCAGCCTGCGAACCCACCAGCTGCTCCGCGCGAGATAGGACACCAGCGGAGAACTGTCCTCCATCGAGAAACGCAGGTCTGCCGACGCGTGGATCGGCTCACCCAGGCGGACCCTGCCATCACTCAGCGTGATCCGCCCCTTCCAGTTCTCGCGGATCCGCAGGGGCGCTGGAAACTCGACCGAGTCGAGATCGAGCGTGAATCCTTCGAGAGAGAAGCCCTCTTCGCGCCAATCCCCGGACGAGATCCGACCCTCCAGACCGACTCGCGCGTTGAGTTCCTCTCCGAAGACACGCGCGCGGACACCCTCGCCCGCCAGCCGGAACTCCCCCCTCGCCTCCCCAGACGAGAGACTGAAGAGCCCCTCGACCCAGGCGCTACCCCCTCCAAGAAAACTCAGCGTTTCCGACTCCGGCAGGTAGCGGTTCAGAACCGAGAGATCCGTGACGTCGCTTCGGGGCATCTCGACCCGGAGGTCGAGGCCCTCCAATCCTTCTCCCAGATCGATCTCCGAGCCCGCCGCCTCGAGTCGAAGCGGTGCGCCGAAGAGACTCGAACCCGGGTCCTTTGCCGCCCCGAGGTCGAGCCGATGAAGGCGCACCTTGCTCTCTGAGAGTTCCAGTCCGGCACTCAGTTCAACATCCCGAAAATCGAGCAGGTCGGCAAGCCACCGATCGTCCCGGCCTCTGGCGAACAGCTGGGCGAGCGGGCGCGAATCACTCATCGACAACTCGATGTCCGCATTCAGCCGAAGCGGCCGGGTCAGTTCTGCGCGCCCCCGCGAGACGAGAGCCTCCATGTTCCACGGCCCGTGTCCTGCCGGATCTGGAAGATCCATCAGCTCGGCGTTCCCGATGCGCAGGCAGCTTCCATCGACATTGAAGCGCTGAGATTCCAGGTCACCGGAGACAAGATTCAGCTCCAGCTCGAGATCGCCCCGGGCAGCGACCCTGCCGAGCTCAACCCCGACCCTGCCGGCCATGACGAGAGCCTGCCCCACAGCCACCCCGTCGTGCAGCTTCAGCCTCGCCTCGACCTCGGCCGCACTGCCCGGATGGAAAGCGAGACCGGAGGCCCGAGGCAGGTACTCGTTGAAGATGGCCAGATCCCGCAGGCGGCTTGGCGCCAGATCAAGAGCGAGCTCGAGGCTCTCGAATCCCCTGCTGAGATCAACCCGGGAGCTCCGAGCCACCAGCGAGTAACCCGGACCTTCCAAGGCACCGTTGCCGTTCCCGTGGCCTTCCAGGAGGACATTCTTGAAGAAGAAATCACCTTCCCGGAGTTCCAGGCCCGCCCGCGCGGAGAGATCCTCGACGGTGAACAGATGCGCGAGACGGAGTCCCCAGCCTCGCTCCTCGGCGAACGCTCTCGTCAAGGGAACGGTGTCTCTCATGCGAAGGCGCATCAGGGCGCTCAGCTGCAGAGGGCTTCCAATCTGGACCTGGGCCTCATCGAGAGCGATATCAGCCCACCATCCCGGCCGCAGTTCCGCTCCCGGAAGCGAGAGCTCGTCGAGGCGCAGAACGCTTCCCGAGACGTCGAGAGTCCGACCGAAAAAGTCGCTGTCCGCAAGATTGAGCTCCAGTCCCAGGTCGGTCGTCACCGTAGACCTGGGTAGCTTCAACCTTACCCGCGCTGCGCCGAGGCTGGCTCTGCCCCGGATTCGCCCTTCCTGCAGGTGGAGGTGCGCCTCCAGGCTACCCCGCTCACCGGGGAGGAAACGCACGCCAAGTTCCGCGGGCAGGAAGCTATTGATCTCCCTCAGGTCGGGGAGTTGAGCGGGGGGCAGGCGCAGGTCCAGGTCCAGGTCCCTGAAGCCGCGCTCGAGGTCAAGCGAGGCGGCCTCCACATTGAGATCAAAACCCGCGTCACCGAAAAGACCTCGCCCGAGGCCGCTGGCCTTGAGCGTGACATCCTCGAGACCCAGACCCTCCTCATCGAGCTGGACCTGCGCTCGCGCGAGCATGTCGCTCCCGCCGAACAGCGCCGCAAGGCGCCGGGGCTGGCCCTCCGGGACGAACGCATCGATCAGCGGAACGGCGTCTCGTATCCGGAGGGAGGCCGCTCCGTCCACGGTCATCGGCGTTCCCAGGGTGAGCCGCGAATCGAGAAACTCGCCCTCTGCCCACCATCCGGAAAAACGTTCCTGCGAACTCAAGAGACCACGAACCCGATCAACGCGCAGCGCGAGCACGGGAAAGTACAGACCTGCAGCCGGCGTGCTGCCCGCGCCGAGATCCCCATGGATCTGGAAATCCCCGTGGACCGGCATCCCACCGATCGTGGCGCCGATCTCATGGCCTGCGATCTCAAGCACTCCGCTCGCGCTCCGCTCCGCGATCTCGAGATGAGCCCGCAACCGAGCCGCGCTGCCGGGAAGGGTGCTCAAGGGAAAGGCGTCGGGCAACCCTCGGCCGAGCCCCGCCAGGTCGGACAGCACCGACTCCGGCAGATCAATGGTCATCGCGAGATCTCGAAACCCCTCTGTCAGCTGCCCCACCCGCGCCTCGGCCTCTATGGAGAGCTCCGGACCGAGCAGGGGCTCGGATTCTCCTGCGACCTCGAGCACCAGCCCGCTCAAGCTCGCCTCGAGCTTTATCCGCGCGGAAGGGTCTCCGCTCCGCACGATCGCGTCGGCCTCGCCCCGCCCCCGCAACGCCACATCCCGCAGATGAAAGCCCAAAGCCTCGGAAGAGAAGTGAAAGTGGCTGCCGGGCAGAGACCTTCCGCGCTCGAGCCGCAGCACCAGGTCCAGCGCTCCGCCTCCGGAGAAACGGCTCTGAGGCAAGCCCTCGAAGAGGGCATTCAGGAAGCCGAAGTCCGCCACCTGGCCGCCAAGCATCATGGACCCACTGAGAAACGCCAGGCTTTCGAGCCCCCGCTGCTCATAGGGGATCATCTCGTCCAGGCGGGCTTCAAGTTCCAACTCGAGACCCTCGCCCGCAAGCCGAGTGCCCACGAAGCTCGAGACCTGCTGCAGCGTCAATCGGGATTGAGGGATCTCAAGCGGACCCCGCATCTTGAGCCGCATCGAGCCCGAGAGCTCACCCTCGCCGACGCAGCGGTAGGGTCCCAGCCAGATCTCCCGAATCTTGCTCGCCCGCACTCGCCGGAGATCGATCCGCCAAGGCGCATAAACTAACGCACTGCGTTCAAACACCTTAAGCTCTGGACGCACCTCGGGAAGATCCTCGAGCGCGGGCTCGAATGCCTGGCCTGGACGAGGCTCCTCCCCGGGAATCCGTTGCTTCCTGAGCTGGAAGCTGATCCCGGATGCGGCCAGGTCCTGCGCCAGGAAACGCCGTCCCAGCAGCGCGAGCAGGCCAACCCGAACCCTGCCGGAGTCGACTTCGAGGCGGTATTGCGTGCCGGGCGTCTGACCCTCGAGCACGACGTCGTGCAGGACCACCCGCCCCGGAATCAGGCTGTAGGCGGAACCCCACGAGAGGCGAACCCGTTCGGGATGCCGGGAGAGCAGGTGCTCGAGGAGGCCGGTGAGCAGAAGAATGTTCACCGCCACCAGGTAAACGAGGAGCAGCGCCCCGCACGAAGAACCCGCCCGGACAAGCCACTGTCTTGCGCTAGATCTACGCACGCAGGGAGTCTACTACTCGATCCCGGAAGCGTCGTCGCGCAAAGAGTCCTCGATGGAGAAGCCTTTGCTTCCCTGAAACTTGGGAGATCGCCCTGGCGGAGACTCGCCTCCCTGCGCTATTTGACACTCTTTGATTCTTGGCCCATGCTATGCGCTGTAATGGACGCGATCTCGCGTCTCCGGCTGTCTCAAGACCGTAGGTTCCACTGACGATTGTTCTTGTAGATTGGGGTTTGGGGGCACGACTCGCGCAAGACAGTATCGTTCTGAAGCCAGCGGTCGTCCCAAGATCGCAGACGAGGCAAGAACGGAGCAAGGAGTACGGGTATGCGTCAGATTGGTGTAGTGAAGTGGTTCAATGACACGAAGGGTTTCGGCTTCATCACCCCCGAGGATGGAGGCAAGGACTGTTTCGTGCACTTCTCCGCTATCGAGGGTGGCGGCTTCAAGTCTCTCACCGAGGGTGAGAGGGTTGAGTTCGAGGTGGTCGCGGGCGAAAAGGGCCCGGCGGCTGAGAAGGTGATCCGCCTCGACGCCTAAATGCGATACACCGTTTCTCTTTTCCTGGAGAAACAGTATCGAAAAAGGGACCCGTTCGGGTCCCTTTTTTTGTGCCGTGGAGCGAAGAATGCTGCACCTCGCCGATTCGGCGAACTCTTGCCGCCACGCGTCATGTATCGAACAAATACGGCACTCAATGAAACGCGTTCTTCCCAAGAAGTGGCGTGCAACATTCTTCGGTCCACGGGCTTTTCTTGCACCGCGAGCCGTTCATGCGCCGAGTGACCCGACACGGAAACCCGCTCCAGTATTCGCCGGCCAAGGGGCGTCCCGGCGGCGTCGGGCCTCCTCCGGACACGGAAGCCCGTCCCAGTGTTCGCCCGCCGGTCGAGGGCGCCCCTGGCGGCGTCGGGCCTCCTCCTCATCCTCCCGCAATACCGTCATCGGCCCGCCTTGCCAGGACCGCTGTTGGCTCACCGAACGACGCAGCGGTCTTCCGTGTCGGGACGCACAGGAGCAGCACTTCGCCCTCGGACGAAGCGGCCTATTGCCTCTTGGGGAACGCGTCAGGACGAACGCTCCGGTTCCAGATCTCTTCTGCGGACTCGCAGGAGACTTGGACGCCCTCGCCGCAAGAAGGGTACCCGATCAAGGTCTAGCCGAGGCGGAACTCCGGCATATCGAACCAGAAACCGTTGCCGTTGACAGCGTCGATCTCCGCCTGGACGATCGCCTGGTGCCCCTGCTCGATCTCCACGAAACGGGCGAAGAGCTCGCGCCCCTTCCCGTCCAACTCGTCGGTCATCTGCTGGTAGAAATCGGAGGTCTCCTTCTCCACCTTCAGTGCCCGCTCCAGGAGCCGCGCCTCATCCACGCCAAGCTTGGGACCTTCCTCCAGTTTTTCGCCCAGGCGAGCCGCACCTTCCTCGATCCGCTCTGCGGAAGGAATCGCTGTGCCAAGGTCCACGACGTTGATCGTCCCCGTCTCCTGCCACTCCTTCAAACGACTGCGCAGATAGGCGATGTGCCCGGCCTCTTCCTTGGCCAACACGCGAAAGACGCGCCGGCCCACCTCGTCACCAGCTTCCTCCTGGGCCTCCTGGTAGGTCGCGTGCACGCGGGTCTCGTACTCAATCGCTGTCTTGATGGCGTCTTCAAGGGTCATCATCTCACTCCCGAAAGCCCGATGGGCGGATGTCTGTCCATTCCTGATCTTCCGTCATATCCATGGCCAGAGTCCGCTAATGATACGTCCTGACCGGTCTTGGCGCCCGCCCAGAGAAAGTCACTGCATTCACACCAACAAAGAAAGAAACAAGAAATCCGCATGAGCTTAGTTGACAGCTTAACGACTCGGCCACTATCGTCTCTTAGCTTTCACTCGAGGCGCCACGCCCGGCGCGAACGAGGCTTCCGTTTCCGATGGCAGTTACGCCACAGCCGGTGGATGCCATCAACGAATAGGACTAGAGGAGGGGCAGAATGAGCAGAAGAAGTCTGACCGTTGCGATGTTCTCGATCTTGGTACTGCTTTCGCTGGGCGCGAGCCAGGTCATGGCCGATGGCGGGGATTGGATGATTCGCAGCCGTCTCATCGTAATCAGCCCGGACGCCCAGGGAACGGGGGAACTCGAAGGACTGGACGTCGACAGCGACTTCACCGTGGAGGCCGATCTGACCTATTTCTTCACCAAGAACTGGGCCATCGAAGGCATCGCGGCGACAAGTGCGCATTCGGTCTATTTCACCGAAAGCGAAGGGTCAGACAAGGCCTCCTCCAGGGAGTTCAGCCTGGGCAGCGTGAACCTGCTCCCCCCCACCGTGCTCCTGCAGTATCACTTCCTGCCGGACGGCAAGTATCGCCCCTATCTCGGCCTCGGCTTCAACTACACGGTGTTCTATGACCAGACGGGCGCCCTGACGGAGCTCGAAGACTTCGACAGCAGCTTCGGTTTTGCAGCCCAGGCCGGCATCGACTTCATGATCACCGATACGATGTCC
>JANTFM010000187.1 GCA_024763475.1 Acidobacteriota bacterium
CGCCTTTCAAAGGGAACGCCCGCTTCGTCGGTAGCCTGAGGGCAGTCGATCCCGACGGGAGCCCCAGATCAGCCGCCGTTCTGGAGGTCGCCGCCAAGAACCCCTCCTGCCTCGAAGCAGCAACCCGCGAGCAACGAACCCCGCTCCCACTCCTTTCCTATTTCAGCCAAGCACCGCCCGTCCAACAGCTCTACGCAGAACTCCGCGCCCGGGGCCGCAAGGTCGTCGAGCCCGGACGCCTTGCCCTGGCCCCGGCCTACCGCACGCGCGGCCGCGCACGATTCATGATTTCCGCCACCTTCGCAGCGCTGCGACTCTTCCGTGTCGATGAGGCTCTCCTGACCTGCACCCCTCCCCAGGAGCGCTTCTACTTCCCCCTCGGCTTCGAAACCGTCCCCGGGACAACGCTCGGAGAGCTCAGCGGCTTCGGGATTCCCGCCTACTGCCTGGTCGGCTACGCGCGAGGCGTCCCAGAGCGGGCTCAGCCCTTGGTCTATTCCTTGGAGCGCGACATCGTTTCCCGAGGGCTGTGTTGCCACTGTGACTCGTTCCCGGCCTGCCATTCCAGCCTATGCGGGTCAGGGGAGTCGTCCGGCCGGGAGTTCTTCTGCCCGCTACGCGCCGCGAGAATCCTGAGAACAAGCTAGTATTCCGAAGCCCCTCACGGCAGAAGCAACTCAAGAAAGCACGGCAATTCGCCCGCAGGCAAGAATCTGCCTCTCCGTCTGTTGCCTTGAGGCAGATTGAATCCTCCCCAGCCCAATGCGCCTTTGCTGGAGATCACCTAAACACTCGTATTTCCAGCACATCTAGCTCATCCCGGGCACCCCACGCCACCCGGCATGCTCGTTGCAATCTCCCGTGGCAACCCGCTCTTGGAATAAAGCCAAAAGGAGAGACGTCATGCCCAGCCTGAAAACGCTCATCGTTCACGCCGCGCTCATCCCCTGTCTTGCGTACGCCGCGCCGACAAGCGCTGCCGTTGCTGGCAACGCGGAGCCTTCCCCTCAACTCGGCATCTACGTCCGCCCATCCAGCGCGACTATCACAGTCGAACAAAAGTCGCGAAAACTCTCCTTCGCCACCGATGCCCTCACTGCGCTAGGCTCCGCCTTCGGCCTCCAGTTCGTCGGTGACGTGGCTGGACGCGGCATTGATCGTGCGCGCGAAGTCGCCCGCGAGAAGCACGACGCGAACGCGGAAGACCGCATCGCGGACGCAGCCAACAGCGCTCCCATCCAGGAACTCCTTCGCCAAATGCGAGCCAGCCTTGCCACCCAAACCGCAGGCACCACCGTCGATCTCGGACTGCGCCGCGTATACCCCTTGCTTCCTGCCGGTTCCTTCGAAGCGCCAGAGACGATCCTGGCCAACCAGCAGCTGCTCAAGCACTGGCTTGCGACCGCCATTTACCCGGATTTCTCGGAGCTGCAAGGAAGTAACCTGAGCCATGTCCTCGATGTCGAGCTGGGATGCAAGCTCGTCAAGTACAAAGGGAACACCGTACTTCCCACCGTCGTCGTCAAGGCAACTCTCATCAACATCACCGACAACAAGGTCATCGCTTCCCTCTCCTCCCACTTCGGAAAGCTGGATAGCGCAGGACGCCGCGAAGCCACCATGAATCTGCCAGAGACTCTTCCTCTCGAAAAGCAACGCCACGAGGCATTGATCACCAGCGCGCACAAGGGCCGCAGTCGCGCCGAACGCAGAGATGCTCGTGCAAAGGCCAAAATGCTCGCCAAGGAGATCGCCGCCGCACACCGTGAGTACGCGCTCGCCAACGCCGCGCCGCTCGACACCTTCTCCACCGATGACGCAACTCGACTGCTTCAGCAGATCGCACCGTTCATTGACGCGAGCGCCCTGACGATTCGGCAGTGGCTCGACGGTTTCCAGATCGCACAGGTTCTTCCTGAATCCCAGACCTTGCGGGCCCGAGCCCGCATCGAGGCCGCGCCATGAGGAATCAACTTCCCAGGACCCGTCTCGCCGCCCTCGTTTGCAGCCTCTGCGCCATGGCAGCTGTGCTTGGCGCAGAGGGCCCACCAGCACTCCGCGCATTCTCGGCGAGCGAGGACTTGACGGTCATCGATGAGATCTACCGCCTGAATCTCGAGGCGATCGAGACGTGGGCAGAGGGCCGCCTCAGTTCCATAACGCCCTTTCTGGATGACTATCGCCAAGTGTGCTCCTTCGCGAATCTGCCCCAGTGCATCGAGATTCGCCGCATAGAGGACGCGAAACAGCTCCTGATCGAAAACCAGGAGACCCTTTACAAGCGCGCAAGGAAGGACGCTGAAGAACGCCTAGGCCTCGAAGCGAAACAACTGCAGACGCAGCGCAAGCGGGAGCAAGACCAGGAGGATCTGGACCGCCAAGATAGAATCCGCCGTCTAGCCACTGCGAATCGCCCGCATCACGAACAGCTCGATGACTTGGCGCTTCCGAATGCGCAGATCGGGGCGCGGCCATTGCCTGACGTCAGCTACCGCTTCCGGCCCCAACGCCGGCCGATGCGAATACATTCCACGCGGCGTCCCGCGACGGCAACGCCGCAGCGCACCTCCGCGTCAAGCGTGTCGGAGATCGTCTCCCGCCTGATTCCAAGCAGCCTGGCGAGCGATCGCCACTCTGTTTCCGGTGAATTCCGCGCGCTTCGCAGCCGCTGCACCTTGCTGCTGGGAGCAAGACCCGAAGACGAAGAACTCCGCAGGCTCCTTGACTATCTTGATCTCGCCATTCCCGGCTCCGCCCCCCGCCGCTCAGCCACTTCGACCTCTAGGGTTGATCAAGGCCAGCTCCAGAGTGACTAGGAGGACACCATGAGACATCCCTTCTCGCTCCAACACATCCTGACCGGCCTGTTTCTTCTCGGGACGATCATCTCGTACGCCGCGGCAGGCCCACATGTCATCGAGCAGGTCAACGGCATGAAAATCCTCTGTGAAGATGGATCCTCCCTGACCGTCAGCAAGACGGCCAAGATCCGCCGCGATGGCTACGAGTTCACGATCGACGATCTCCGCCCGGGGTGGGTGATCGAATTCGACGAGGACGGAGGAAACAGACTTGTAAGGAAGATCGACGTCGTCGGAATTCCCGTCGTTCGCAACTATCCACGCTACGACGGAATCCGAGAAACCGTCGCGGTCTCTCGCGTGGAACTCGGCATGATGCCCGCGGCAGAGGCTCTCCAAGGGGTCGATATCCAGCAAGCCATTGAGACTATCACGAGATCCGCTCTCGAAGCGACAGGCAGATTCCACCTCGTCGATCTCGCATCCCGAACCGAAGTCCTCAACGAACACGACTTCGCGCAATCTGGCTATGCTGATCAAGAAAGCGCACCTGCGGCCGGGCGCATGCTCACGGCGAAGTATCTGGCAAAGATCTCCATTCTGGACTTCGACAACAGGTCCAGATCCGGGCGGGGTTTTCGTGCCGCGGGTGCCCACTTCAATAGCGCGACGACCAAAGCACGCCTCACGCTGGAGCTTCGCCTCACGGAAATCGAGACGGGCCGACTCGTAGAGACCGTACACACGACCCGATCCTATCGCCAACAATCGAAGAGAGTCTCCGTCAATCTCTCGGAGACCGCGGCGGCCCTCGCATCGAATGCCTCAGGCAAGGACCTCAAACGCCTGGAGCGCCTCGCGGCCGCCGGGATCGCCATCAGCGGCTCTGGTTTCACCACCTGTCCGATCGGTGAACTCCTCTCGCTGACGATCGACGACCTCGTATCGAAGATGATCGCGCAGACGCGTGACATTCCCTGGCGCAGCGTTGTGATCAAGGTGGCTGACAACAACATGGTTGTCATCCGCGGGGGAGAAGACGTCGGGCTAAAGGCGGGCGACCGTTTCTCGGTCACCCGGGAGAGCGAGGCCATGTACGACCCGGAGACGGGAGCCAATCTGGGCGGACTCAAGCTGCCAGTCGGCAATATCGAGGTTCTTCAGGTGCAGGAAAAGGTCTCGATAGCCAGCACAAGCGGCGGACTTGCCCTGAACCGGGGCGACATCTGCGTGCTCGAGAGGGGTGACTCATGAGATGTGCTTTCCTGTTGCTATGCGTTGTGACGTCGTCGCCGGCAATCCTGGCCCAGGCGCCCGCGTTGGCTTTCCCGGCCGCCACACGAGCCGTCAGCCCCGGCGGAACCGTCGAGCAGGTCGCCGAAGACTGCCGCTACAACCGGGAGATACTCGCCACCACGCGCTTTCACGCTCTCGAGCGCCTCGCAACGGATGCAGCCTTTCAGGCGGCTCTCGATAGTGCCGTGGAGGAGGAATGCCAGCGCCTTCTCCCCGGCCTTCGGGCGAAATACCAACGAGAGTTGCGAGCCTGTAAAGCGCACACCTCCTGCGCGCCAGCTCCACCGTTTTGCAAGCGTCGCGAGATAGGCTCTCGTCTCCGCCCGAAACTCCTCGAGCGGTGGACAGAAGAGTTGAACAACGACTTCGACGCCCGCCTGGAGGCTCTCAACACGGACTGCCATCTTGCAACCGTGAGTTCTGCCGCGCAGTCGGAACGCACGGAGCAAGAAAACGCGCGGCGGCTCGCGAAACAGCAACATGAGTCGGAAACGCAGGTGCGATCGAGAACGATTCGGGTGATCGAGGATTTCGCTCGAGCCACCTCGGAAGCTCAATCAGACAGTGCGGCATCTTCGATACCCGCTCGCTCGCCGGAAAGCTACTTCTATCCTGTGTCCCGTGAGGCGTACTTGGCTCCGCGAATCATCTACGGGGTTGCGGCCAATCCGGACACATCCCAATCAACGAGCGCTTCAGCCGACGAGATCCTGCACCTCCTCGACGACCAGGGCCACAGCGCGCACTGCCTTCGCTACCACCGAACGACAGCCACGCTTCGCAGGGCGCGCGAATCGGCCCAGCATCGTCTCAACACCGCTGCATCACGCTCTCGCTGGGAACGGGAGAAGGCACGCCTGCTTCTCGATGTTGTCGAGCTGCAAATCGCGTCTCAACAGCGGGCGCACGCCGAGTGTGACCAGGAGGCTGTTGCTCGACCCGCTGGAGGAAATTGAAATGAGCGTCAAAGCGAGTGGACTTGTGACCATGGCCCTCCTCATGCTCCTCTGTGCTCCATCCATCGCGCGGGAGCAGCACCTACCCCCGGCGGACGAGACTCGTGAGACGATGTTCAAGGAGTGCGGAACGGACGACGCATCCTCGGGAAGCGAGACACAAGCTCAAGGACAGCGGGTGCGCAACTACTCGTGGATCTGCCCGAACGGATGCTCGTGGAGTAGTTGCGGGCACTCCGCATGCGGCGAGAAGTGGCACTGCGTAACCCCTGCACCGGACGCGCAGAACGCCGGAGGAAACAGCGGCCCATCACCCAACCCGCCCGCCGTGAATTCCGCTAGCGCGTCACCCGATGTCTCGAGCGAAGCGGAAGACCAGGTATGGTTGCCAGAAGCTGGAGGGCAGACACGAGACCGGCATCAATACCTCGAAGAAGCGCTGGCGTGGAGAACGATGCTGGACCTGGAGGCAATGGCAGCAGCGAACCCCCCGGATGTCGTCATCGATCCCTCGGCGGCCGAACATCCGTCCGGCCCACCGCACGACCTCGACGAGTGGGCATACAACACAACACTTGAAGATAGCAACCAGGCGGCCGGCTGTGATGCGGACCCTTTGCTCGATCAAAGCGAAGAACTCATGGACATTGTCTTCTCCTACCACTGGGCAGCGACAGACCACCAGAACGTACTGCTGAACTTCGGTGAGGACAGGATTCGCTTCCATGACACCGATCTGCCCCTCATGGAAGCCCTTCGCAGCGCCGAGTACCTCGGCCTCGACGACGAAGGCGTGCGACTTCGTTCCCGCGTCTTGAGCAAGCGGGAGGCCGGGAATGGCTCCGAGCCCATACCTGTCCGTTTTCCGGACTTCCCCTTCTCCGAGCAACTGACGCCAGAGGCGCTTGCTGAGATCCCAACCACCTACGACTTCCACGTGCCGCAATCGACCTACCTGCGCAGCCTGATGGATGGAGGCAAAGTAGTCGTCGTGGAGAATCCGCCAGGCAGGGCCTTGGGAGCGGAAGGCAGGACACATCTCGAGACACTCGCGGAAAACAATCAACTCGGACTCCTGTACCCACGCCCGGTACAAGCCGGTGGCACGATTCAGAACGCGGATCGCCAGAACGAGCATTCTGGTCTCGCGAGAAGCCTGCTTGAGTCGGAACCGACGGATATGTTCGTCATGGCGCTAAGCTCGCCAACACTCTTGCGCGTCGGTATGGCGATCGGGCGTCAGGTCGAGGGAGAGAACTCCTCTCCCGCCTTCGATCCGCCGGGTGGTAGCGCAATCGCAGACACTGGAAGCGGCTCCGGAGGAATCCGGCGCCCGTTGCCCCCTCCCGTGGCGGCTGCCCACCGGCACGCAGCGGCCTCTCTCGCTCCATCGGTGATCTCTTTTCTGAACCTCTTGGTCCAGGAACTCACGAAACCACCCCATCATTTCGTCGTCGTGGGCTCTGAAGCGGACGGGAAGCCCTTTCACACCGTGCTGACAAACGTCAAGCAAGCGAACGGCACCTACGCGTTGCGAGTTCTCGACCATGAATCGGCGAGGGTCTTTCTCGCTGGAGAACGGTCTCGATGAACTTGAGTTCCGACCTGCGCCCAGGAAGGCGAAACCATGCCTGCGTTCGGGGCCACAAGAGGCACAACAGCGCCTCCTCTTCCGTCTCGTTGAGGCAATCAGAGAGCAACATCACACGGTAATGCTGAGAACGTTGGACTTCTCCACCCATCCAAACCGGTCGCCTCCATGGCACGACCATTGCTTTGGGTTCCGATGAAACAAGTCAGGCACTCCACATGAAGACGCATTCACAAAGGAGGAGACGATGAGTAGACACTGGCTGATCATGATCGTTGCGTTCGTTCTCATGGGTACGAACCTCTCCTGGGCGGCCACACCCGATGTCGCCGTCTTGATTGTGCAACCAAAAAATTCACTCCAGGTTTACCACCACGCCAGGCCTTGCCATGCTGCTAGCAATCTCGCTGGAGGAGGTCTGATTGCAGCACTTATCGACAGGGGCGTCGAAACGGGACGGTATTCCAGAGACCGGCGCATCGGCCAGTCCGTGCTGGCTGCGGCGAAGATCGGGGACCCGATGGCGAAGCTGAACACCGCGATCCAGGAGTCCATCCTCGAGCCGGAGAATCGCTTCATCGCGGTGGATGACATCCGGAAGCGTGAATCCCTGATGCGCGCCAGCAAGCGCTACTACATGACCCCAGACCGTGTGGCCGAGAGCAGGAGAACGAGGAAGTACTGGTACAGAGCTGCACCTCGCTTCCTCGACTACACTCCGCTTCAAGAACGCGGCATCCGCTATGTCGTGCGGATCGCACCGCAAATCATCCTGGAGAGCGAACATCACAAGGCGAAAAGCGGGTTCATGGGCATCCGCGCCCAGGCTTACATCATTGATCTCGAGAAGAAACAGGTCATCGACGATACGAAGCTCTCTGTTGGCTTCTCTGCAGCCGGCGGTCTACAGGCCATTCCGATCTTCAAGACAATGTGGAAGGCACCCACTCGCGACGGAAGTAGCGCAAATCCAACCCAGCCAACCCAGGCGGGCAGCGACGCCTTCGGCCCGGCAGTAGCGACGAATCTCGAGATTCTCGAGAAGAAGTTCTTGGATCGACTGGACGAATACGTTCTCAACGCCCTGTCCGCATCGCAGGACGATGGCGTGAAAGTGACTCTCGCCCGGAGGTGATGGCCCGCGATGAAGTTGGTGCGTGAAACTTGGGGAAGAAGCGCATCCGGCAGAGCGGGAATCGTTCCCGCTCTGCGCATACTTCCAGCTTGCAGACCCACTCGTCGAAACCAATCCTGCACACGACAAACAATCGCCGTAGACTTCCTGGCAGTAAGCCCGGGGTCGAAAAATCCCGGCGGCGGATTCCCAGGGGGGCGTCCAAGAGCCTGTCCCTGCAATCG
>JANTFM010000188.1 GCA_024763475.1 Acidobacteriota bacterium
AGGTAGAGTTCGTTGCGCGCGTAGCCCTCGGCCTGGGCGCGCAGGACATGGGCGCCCCCCTGTGCCACGCGCACAGACGCCAGTCCCAGCGCATCGCTGATGGCGATCGCCCCGCGGGTATCGGTGAGTTCCAGCTTGATGCCCGGTGAGCCCGATCCAGCACCCGACGCGGGACCGGGCTCGACCGGGGCGCGAGACCAGGGTTCGAACGAGGCGCGAGACCAGGGTTCGAACTGGGCACGGAACCAAGGCTCGCGTCCTTCGTTCTCCTCGGGGACGAGGTAGACCGTCGCGCCAGGTATCCCGTCGCGGGTATGGGAGTCGAGAACCCGTAGGTCGAGCCGGTAGTCTTCGAGCGCGAGGTCGAGATCCACCTCGCCTTCGGCGGGGAGCTTGATCGTTTCTTCCGCTCTCCCGCCAGGACCTTCGGCAACGACGATCCGCGGCCCCGCGGCCAGACCCTCGAAGCGGAAGCTGCCGTCCTGATCGCTGATTTGCGTCGGCCCCCAGGCCCCCGGGCGCGCGGCCAGCACGACCGCATCTCCCACGCCGGCTCCATGGCGGATGACCCGTCCCGCAAGGGTCACGCCCGCACTCACCTCGACCCGCGCTGTCTTGCCAGGGCGCAGGCGCAAGGGCGTACTCGCTTCTGTCATGAGGCTCACGCGGCCCGCCCCGGGAGCGAGGTCCTCGAAGACGATCTCGCCACCCTGGGCCCCTTCCTTCAGATGCCCCACACCCGCGCCATCGAGGACCAGAACCTGGTAGATTGCTGGGCCTCCAACCGGGAGCGTGACCGCCAGGCGGGCGGCCGCAGGCAACACGACGTCGAGATCACGGTCCTCGGGGAAGGCCTCCTGCCTGATGGCTACCGGGGCCCTCCCAGGGGCGCGAATCACCACCACGACCGCATCGACTCCCAGCAGGGGCAGGTCGAAGCGCCCGTCGCCATCGGTCGCGGTCTGGGCGAGACGGGGCGCGTCGTCGCAACGCGGGAGATCCTGCTCGTGGATGACCAGGACGGAGGCCTGCGCAACCGGCTTGCCCAGCGTATCCCTCACACGGCCACCCCGGCGGGGCGCCGCCTCCAGCACCAGGATCACTCCGGCCGCCTCGGATGCCGGTGCGAGGTCGACCCGGACGCGATCCCGCTCCCGGTACCCGGGCAGGCTCCCCGAGAGCCGGATCTCTCCTGCCGGCAACGCGTCGAGCAGGAAGCGGCCGGTGTCATCCGTGCGGGTTTCCCCGGCGCGCGCGCCGGCCACCTCGCAAGACACGAAGACACCCGGCAGGCCCTCTCCCTCGGCATCGAGGACCTCTCCGCGAATCGTGCCGCCGGGCTCGAGGGCGATGAGCAGCGGCCCGTCGCCAGCCACGAGTCCCTCGCGCCGCTGGGGAACGAAGCCCGGCGCGGACACGTCGAGGGAAATTCCGGCGTCGTCCGGGATCCCGCGAATCTGTGCCTTGCCCGCGTCGTCCGTTGTCGCGCGGCGCGGCACCACGAGTTGGGTGACCAGCGTGGCGACCAATTCCGCGCCAGGCAGCGGCGCTCCCGAGGTGTCGAGGACCGAGACGTCGAGTTGCCGGCCCGGGCTCGCTGTCAACACGCCGAGATCGACGACGCCTCCCCGGTCTGCGGCGTTCGCGGAGCGCCGCAGCGTAAGACCCGACTCCGGCCGAAGTTCCAACGAGAAAGGCAGCGCCGGAAGAGGTCCCAGGCTCAACTGGCCCGTCGCATCGCACGACGCTTCGAAAGAGCTCCCAAGCAGGGACGCGGCCCACGCGGCCGCACGAGGCAGGCCGCTGAGTCGGGCGTCGCAGGCGACGGGATTCCCCTCTTCATCCTGGACCTGGGCGAGAATCCAGGCGGGTGGAGCCAGGGACAAGCGGAGCTCTCCCCCACCCGCGTGCCCCCGGGGAAGCAACGCCCACGCCGCCAGGCCCTCGGCATCCCAGTCGCCGGCCACGACCAGGTGTTCCCGGCCCGGATCCAGCGGGATCTCGAAGGACCCATCCTCTCCGCTCCGGATCGCCGGCGAATCTTGCGGCCTACAGCTCCAGGCACCGAAGGAAAAACTCCCGGGCGTCTCCCCGACCCTTAGCGGAATACCCCCGGCCCGTCCTCCGTCGGGAGTCTCCACCCAGCCGTGGAGAGCTTTCGGAGCGCGCCAGTCCACGAAGACCAGGCGATCGGAGGCCTCCGCTGGCGCCAGGACGGTGGAACAGGTCCAGCCATCACCTCGCGAGATCTCCAGCCGGTAGTGTCCCGGCGGCAGCGCCGGAAAGCGAATCGCCTCGCGCGCGCCGGGATGGACCGCAGCGACGGCCACCGTGGAGCCATCCCTGACCGAGAGGAGCTGCGCCTCGCAGTCCTCGCAGCCTTCCGCGGACTCTGCGAAGAACGCGCGCAGCAGGAAGCCGCGACGCAGGTGGCAGACCGGGGCGACCCGGCTGAGATCGACCTCTCCGGCGAGATAGCCCGTCGCGTCGCAGCGCGCCCAGCGGCAGGACGCCTCGAGGACAGCGAGCCCCTGCCGGTCTGCGCGGACCACCTCACCTACCGGATCGATGCACATCAGCTGCGCGCCGGAAAGCCCGTGAGCCTCCTCGTCGACAACGACCACCTCCGCAGCAAGAAGCTCCGGCAAGAAGACCAGGAGAATCGCTAGCAGCAGGCCCGAGCGGCGCACGACTTCACTTCACGACAGCAGGCATCAACAGGGAAGACGGCAGCTCCACCTCTTCCCCCTCGACGACGACGCGCAATCCTTCGATTCGCAGCCGGTCCTCCGCCGCCCATTTCACCGCGAGAGGGTAAATGCGGTGCTCCTGGACGAGGATACGCTCCGAGAGGCTTTCTTCGTCGTCCCCGGGAAGAACCGGCACCGCCGACTGGACGATCGTCGGCCCGTGATCGACCTCGGCATCGACGAAATGCACGGTGCAACCCGATATGCGAGCTCCCTGCTCGAGCGCCTGGCGCTGCCCGTGGAGTCCCGGGAAGGAGGGCAGCAGCGCCGGGTGGATGTTGAGGATCTTCCCCGGGTACTGCTCGATGAACCAGGGGCTGAGGATCCGCATGTAACCCGCGAGACAGACGAGCTCGACGCCGGCCTCCTTCAGCGTGTCCACCACGGCGCGATCGTGGGCCTCGCGGCCCTGGCCGCGGAACGCCTTCTGAGGGACCACGGCCGTGGGAACGGAGAAGCTGGCCGCGCGCTCGAGGCCGGGGGCATCCGCCTTGTTCGAGACGACGAGAACCGGCTCGGCGGGAATCACTCCCGAGCGGATGCCCTCGAGGATCGCCACCATGTTGGAACCTCGCCCCGAGATGAGAATGCCGAGCTTCTTCATTCGAGTGACCCCTTGTAGTGGACCTTGCCGTCACCGGAAACGATGCGGCCGATCAGGACCGGCTTCTCTCCCGAGCCTTCGAGATGCGCCGTGAACTCTGCGTGGCTGGATGCCGGCACGACGGCCACCATCCCGATACCGTTGTTGAAGGTGCGCAGCATGTCGTCCCATGGCACACCACCTTCCCGCTGCAAAACCCGGAACAGGGGCGGGATTTCCCAGCTCTCGAGATCGATCTCGGCACGGAGCGTCTTGGGCAGCACGCGGGGCAGGTTGTCCGTCAGCCCCCCGCCCGTGATGTGGGAAAGGGCGTGGATCCAGCCGTTCTCGAGGGGGCGCTCGAGGACCTTGAAGTAGGAGCGATGAACCGCGAGCAGGGCCTCCCCGACGCTCTTCCCGACACCAGGCAGCTCGTCACCGGCTTCGAGGCCCATCCGCTCGAAGGCGATCTTCCGCGCGAGGGTGTAGCCGTTGGTGTGCAGACCCGTCGAGACCAGGCCGACGAGCAGGTCGCCCTCCGCCACCTGGGAGCCGTCGAGAATCTTCGATTTCGAGACCACCCCGACGATGGTTCCGGCGAGGTCGTACTCGCCCTCGCGGTACATGTCCGGCATCTCTGCCGTCTCGCCACCGAGGAGGGCGCAGCCGTTGCCACGGCAGCCACGCGCCACGCCCGCAACGACCTGTTCGGCCACCAGGGGGTCGAGCTTGCCGACGGCGAAGTAGTCGAGGAAGAAGAGCGGACGAGCGCCCATCACGAGAATGTCGTTGACGCAGTGGTTGACGAGATCCTCGCCCACGGTGTCGTGGCGATCCGTCTTCCAGGCAATCATCAGTTTCGTGCCGACCCCGTCCGCGCTGGCGACGAGCACGGCGTCGTCCACGTCGCCGGGCACACGGAACAGCCCCCCGAAGGAGCCGAGCTCCGAGAGGACCCCCGCGGTCTTCGTCGAGGCCAGGTGCTCCTTGATCCGGTCGAGGGCGCGGTCCTGGGCGTCGATGTCAACGCCGGCATCACGGTAGGTCAACCCCTGCTTCCTGTCCTGCTCATTGCTCATCCGTCGCGCTCCTCGCGTGAGAGAGACCTCTCGCTGATGTCCTCGAGCGACTCGTCGATGAGCCGCATCCTCTTTCTCAGTTCCGCGCCATCGGAGATGGGAACGGGATAGTCTTCCGTGTAGCAGGCCACGCAGAACTCACCGTGCTCGGTCCCAACCGCCCGGTACATCCCGTCCAGCGACTGGTAGGCCAGCGAGTCGGCGCCGATGTAGTTGCGCAACTCGTCGACGCTGCTCGAGGCCGCCCTCAGCTCGTCCCGGCTGGGCGTATCCACGCCGTAGTAGCAGGGAGAGATCGTGGGCGGGCAGGAGATCCGCACATGGACCTCCTTCGCCCCAGCCTGGCGCACCATATTGACGATCTTGTTCATCGTCGTGCCACGCACGAGGGAGTCGTCCACCAGCACGACCCGGCGCCCGGCGATCAGCGACCGGACCGGATTGAGCTTGATCTTGACGCCGAAGTGGCGGATCGACTGGGCGGGCTCGATGAAGGTCCGACCGACGTAATGGTTTCGCACGAGACCGAAGTCGAAGGGGATCTCCGCTTCGCGGGCAAAACCGATCGCGGCCGGAACCCCGCTGTCCGGCACGGGCACGACGAGATCCGCCTCGACCGAATGCTCCCGCGCCAGCTCGATTCCCAGCGCCCGCCGCACCTCTCCCACGGGCCTGCCGAAGACGTAGCTGTCCGGCCGCGAAAAGTAGACGTACTCGAAGATGCAGGGCGAGGGATCCGCGGGGGCGAAAGGAAAAAACGAGCGCTCCTCCTCGCCGGGGCCGAGCACCAGCATCTCTCCCGGCGCGAGATCCCGCTCGAAGACGGCGTCGATCAGGTCGAAGGCACAGCTCTCCGAGGCCACCACCGGCATCCCACCGGGAAGCCTTCCGAGGGAGAGCGGTCGGAACCCGTGGGGATCCCGCACGGCGATGACACGCGCCTCGTCCGCGACCACCAGGGAGTAGGCACCCGACACCTGGTTCAGGGCTTCGGCCAGCGCGTCCTCGAGCGTCGACTGACGCGAACGCGCGACGAGATGCAGGATGACCTCGGTGTCCGAGCTGGTGCGGAAGATCGAGCCCTCCTCGACCAGCCGCTCCCGCAGGCTCAGCGCATTGACCAG
Source organism: Acidobacteriota bacterium (assembly GCA_024763475.1). Lineage (GTDB taxonomy): Bacteria > Acidobacteriota > Polarisedimenticolia > J045 > J045 > JANTFM01. The sequence continues at coordinate 5,537 of JANTFM010000188.1, forward strand.
GTTGCCGTTGTGGGCCAGCGCAACGGGCCCGCGGCGGTGCGTCATGCGCAGCGGCTGCGCGTTCTCGAGGGTGGAGACACCGGCGGTCCCATAGCGGACATGCCCGATGGCGTGCGCCCCGCTGAGCTCGTCCAGACGCTCGGGAGTGAACACGTCCGCCACATGACCCATGCCAACCCGGCGACGAATGCGGCTCCCGTTCCCCGCCGCAATCCCCGCGGATTCCTGTCCCCGGTGCTGAAGGGCGTAGAGCGCGAGGTAGACCAGGTTCGAGGCCTCAGGATGCCGGTGCACGGCCGCCACGCCACACTCCTCGCGGAAGGAATCGCGCTCTCGATCACCGGAGCCGTGATGGGTTGGCTGGGCAGGAAACATGCCGGGCATTGTAGCGCGGATCGATGGCTTGCGAGTTGCAGGCGCACAGAGCGCAGGCGCGCGAAGCGAGACCACACGAATCACTGATGCATGGATCGCAGGCGCGCAGACTCAGGCGCGCGAGGCGAAGACTCATGCGTCGCACACGCTCCGAGCGCAGACGTGCAAGACGTCAGGGGTCAAGACGGTGGGAGGGCAAGACCCGTCCCTACTGGCCCGCAACGATCAGGGATGCCGCGAGAACGCGGAGTTCCTCGCGAAGATCGACTTCGAATACACTCAGCTTCCGGAGGCGCACGGCGCCCCAGAAGACACTGGACCCGTTCGAGAAGTGATGGATGCCGCCCGCGAGAATCCAGAGCCGGCGCAGGAAGAGCGTTCCCGCCCCGGGCGCCAGCGTCGGGAGGCACAGCTCCAAGCGCTCGCCCGCCCGGAGCAGACGGGCCTGCAACAACGAGAAGAACTCCGCCGCAGGCTCGACATCCGCGTTGAACTCGAGCAGGTTGTTCTGAATGCTGAGCAGTCGCATCAGCAACTCCCGCTCCCCCAGGTCATCGGCGATGGCCCGGGACAGATCTCCGGGGCTGCAGTCTTCGCTGACCGCCGCGAGCCGCTCCGAGAGCGCATCCAGCCACCGGTTGGACTCCCGCTCGAGGAGCTGGAGGAAGAGGCCCTCCTTGCCGCCAAAATACAGCTCTGGCGTCCCGACGGGCGCACCGGCCTTGCGGGCCAGGGCGTCCAGGTCCACCTCGGCATAGGGCTGCGCGAGGAACAGACTCGATGCCGCCTCGAGGATGGATTTTGTCCGCTCCTTGCGGGACGCCTTGGCCTTCTCGCGCTGCTTGCGATTGATGAGACCCATGGCTTAGCTGATCGGAACGGAGGACATGATCTGGTCACAGTAGTGGCAGCGCACGAGGCTGGAGCCCACGCAGACCATGGTGGGTGAGACGAACTCCAGATGCTCGCTCCGCGTGATACAGCCACGGTTCGGACACTGCATGCCGGGAAGTCCCTCGACCCGCGCGGGCAGCCGCAGCACCAGCTTCCGGTGGACCCGCGCCCCGCGGATCGTGTTCACGCGGCAGCCAGGGGTCACCGCAGCGATGGCCCGCAGCTCGTCCATCGTGAACTCGCGGTCCTCGATCATCAGCATACCTTTGACACTCTCGGGCCGCCGAACGGAACGGACCGTTGCCGCGCGATAGATGTCCTCACGCTCCCGCACACCGAGGACCCGGACGAGGACGTCCTCCACGTAGGGCCTGCAGTGGTCGATCACGACCCCGTTGTTGCGGATCGGACGAATCGAGACGTTGGTCCTGACCGGCTTCTCGACGACTTCCAGCTCCTCGATGAAGTCGTTCGTGTGCTCCGGCTCCCGCCAGACCTCCCCGCGGAAATCATCACCGAGCAGGCCGAGCGCCAGGCCCAGCTCGGTCAGTCGCGTCGGCACACCGTTGCCCGCCTGCCTCTTATAGAGGGCCTTCGGGTGTCCATCGACGTCAGGAGTGATCGACGGCGCCGTCTTGTCGATCGGGAGGGGATGCATCAGGCCGAAGCCCTCGCGAGTACCCTCGAGCATCGCAAGTGTGAAGACGCTCATCGCCTTGGCCTTGTCGTACTCCGACAGGTCCGGCATGCGCTCCTTCTGGATCCTGGTCTGGTAGAGGATATCGATCTTGGAACACATCTCCCCCAGGTTCTCGTAGAAGGTGATCTCCAGCCCCGATTCCCGTGCCAGCGCGATCAACGAGTCGGGCATCGCCAGCGCCTCGTGCGAGAAGAGATGCAGGGCGACGCCGCCGAGCTTGGCGAGGGCGATCACCAGGGAGTGTGCCGTGCGCCCATACTTAAGGTCTCCCGCGATACCCAGCTGCAGATCGTCCAGACGTCCGACGTGCTCGCGGATCGTGAACAGGTCCAGCAGGGTCTGGGTCGGATGCTCGTGTTTGCCGTCTCCGGCGTTGAAGACCGGGACCCCAAGGTGATCCGCCGCGAAGCGGGCCGCCCCGTCGAGCGGGTGGCGCATGATGACCGTGTCGACATCGTAGGCCTCGTACATGTCGAGGG
>JANTFM010000189.1 GCA_024763475.1 Acidobacteriota bacterium
AGGCGGCTTACCAGCTCGTGTCCAGCTCGCCGGTATTGCAGTACCTCGAGCCCTACCACGCAGCCTACAAGCTCAGCCCCCACATCGGACACGCGACCCAGTCCACGCCCGAAGCCGCCGCGTCCGCGAACTTCAACCTCTTGCTGAACCTCTTCGCTGGCGAGCCCGTGGGCCCGACCGCTGAAGCGATCCGTGCGATCGGTGGGTCCGTGAGCAACGCGGTCGAAGGTCACGGCATGGTGCCCGGCCAGGTTTGGGCCTCGGTCCACGCGAGCAAGATCACCGATCTCGCTCGCCTGGAGTCCGTCTTCAGCATCACCGAAGAGAGTCCGACCCAACTCTTCAGTGACGGATCTCTTTATCTCCAGAGCCAATCCGCCCTCTTCGGCGATTTCCCCTACTGGAAAGCCGGGATCGACGGCGATGACGTCCTGATTCACGTCACCGACTCTGGGATGTCCGTGGATGCCTATGACTTCGCCAACACCGATTCGGTTTCGGGCTGGAGCGGAGGCGCTACTTGCCACGTCGTCGCGGACCAACGCAAAGTCACCTGCTACCAGACGGCCGCGTCGGTTGGCGGCGGTGGCGACCTGAGTGCCTGTGACTCTGCGGACTCCGCAGGCCCGAGCGGATCGTCCACCCATGGACAAATGGTCTCGGGTGTCGCGCTCGGCAACGGAACCCGCGGAGCGGTCCCTGCCAGCGAGAACCCCAGCCCGGTCGACATGGGTGCCTCAGACTATTGGGGTGGCCAGACGCCCCCGGTTTTCGGTGACGGTTTTTACGACGACATCGACAACAACGGCGTCTTCTCCGAGCTGGTTGACACGGGATACGACGGAATCGCCAAGGGCGCCCGCCTCGTGTTCTACGATGCGACCGCTGGCTGCCCGGAATCTGACGCCATCAACGCCGGAAGTTCGGTCAGCAACCTGACGGTCCCCTGGACCGATCACGGCTGCTTCATTCACAATGCCTCTTATGGTTCGGTTCCGGACGAAGGCACTGATCCTGACTACACCTTCGCTTCGGCATCGGATGCAGAGATCTTCTCTAACCCCGTTCACGTTTCCGTCCGCGCCGCGGGTAACGCCGGCGCACGATCCACTTCGGGTACCTCGGCTGATCCGGGCAACATCGACCACTCCGGATCCTGCCACAACTGCATCGTCGTCGGTGCCTCCGGTGGCGTCGGTGGTGGCGTGTACAGTTTCTCCTCCGAAGGTCCCGCAGGAACGACCCGCGAGCGCGTCGCCCCTCTCCTGATGGCGGAAGGCTTCGACTACGCCTGCCGTTCCGAAGAGGGTGTTGGCAACGGAGAGAACCAGACCGGTGCAGCCACCTGTCAGAACCAGGCTGCCCAGGGAACCTCGTTCTCGTCGCCGAATATCGCAGGTGCCGCGGCGCTGATCGTCGAGTACTTCCAGAAGGGCATGTATCCTTCCGGATCCTACCGGGCCGAGGACGAGACCGGCATGATCTCTTCGGCGCTGGTCAAGGCACTGATGATCGCCGGAACCAGGGCGATGGCGCCGGAATCACGCGGTATCGCCGATGGCCGCTTCAACAACGTCTGGGGTTACGGGCAGCTCTTCCTCCCCCGCACCCTTCCCCTCGCGGACTTCCCGGAGCAGACGGTTTCAGGCCTCATCGTACATGACCTGCCTGGCGACCTCGATGCCGACGGCACGGAAGATGGCGCGAGCCACCTTTCGCTTCCCGCCACGATGCCGACCACTGCCAACGACGTCGAGTCCGCCGAGTTCGAAGTCCTTGCCGACGACGAAGATCTCGGTGTCGTCCTCGTATGGCACGACGACAGCAGCGTCGATGCGATCAACAATGACCTGGACCTCGAGCTACTCTACTGCGGCACCGGAACCTGCAGCGACGGCGACGCCAGTGAGCGCCTCTATCGCGGCAACGCGTTCTCCGAGTTCCCGGACCGCAACCCGGTCAACAACCACGATCTCGATGGTGACAACGCCCCGACAGGCTGGAACTACACCATCACCGAAGACTTCGTGACCGCCGCCGGTGAGAACTACGACACCTGGCGGGACAGCTGGAACAACACGGAAGCCATTTTCGTTCCCGCGGAACTGAACCGGCCCAACCCGAAGGATGACTTCCCCGCGGTGAGCGTCGGTACGTGGCAGGTTTCTGTCATCCGCCGTACCGGAAACACCCAGGTTCCGTTCTCGATCGTTGTCAACGGCCCGGTCGCTGCCGACTCTACAGTCCGCCTCGACCAGAACCCGGTTGTCTGCAACGGCGCTGAGCGCGTCGTCGTCTCGGAAGTTGATCGTGGCGAAGATACCGGCTGCACCGAGGCGTCCTGCCCCGAGTCCACCATCACCAGCCGCACGACCGTGCGCGTCTACGATCCGAGTGATGTCCTGGTCGACACAGAGACCAACATTCCCTTCACCAAGGTGGAGAATGCGCTCAAATTCGAGTCGACATCACGTCTGCCTTTGACCCGTCATATGGCCGCCCCTGTTGACGACGACGGGATCCTTTCGGTCGATCACGGCTACCGGATCGAAGCGACCTACGAAGACGTCTCAGGTGCAACGCCTGTCGACCGCGTCTCGAACGCATCGGTCGACTGCTCCCCTGATCTCGATATTCTCGAGCAGGGCCAGATTGGCAAGGACTTCCCCTTCCAGCTCATCGGGGGTTGTGACCAGGATAACTACCTCGACGAAAACGAGACCTTCTCGTTCTCCGTCTCTTTCTACAACGCCGACCCGAGCGATCTTCTGCAGGCCGAGATCCGAATGCGCGCCTGCCAGAACGCCGCTGGCACTCGGGATCCAAAGACCGACGGCTGCACGCCGGTCAGCTACATCGACGTCCACGACAGCGTACAGCCCCTTGGGCTGCTGCCGTCGCAGACCCAGCAGTTCACCCGCTTCGCTTTCACCGTGACCGGTGCTCCGGCCGGTGGCCGAGAGATCCTTGATCTCGACGTCTGCCTGGCCGGTGACGTGACCGGACAGTACATCGAAGACTGCGTGACCTTCACCATGCTCGCGGACGCCGATGACGAAAAGCACTACTACATCACGGACTGCCCGGACGGCTGCGAAGCCCGTCACGACATCAACAACGACGAAGAGTACGAAGAGTCCATCGCGCGTAACGACTTCGATCCGCTGGACTTCATTCGCCGTGGCCAGAGCGAGTTCGTGACCTACGAGTCTCTTCGCACCGCCGGTGATGAGAACAACAACGGGACATCCGATTGCGAAGAGCAGGGTCAGGCCTTCACCTGCGGAAACCCCGGATTCACCGGACCGTGGGACTTCGACAGCGACGACGACGGCTTCAGAAGCGGTATCGATACTCGCTCCGAATCCTCCACCGCCATCACCAATTGGGGTGAGGATCACAACTTCAACAACGAGCTCGACACCGACCTCGGAGAGGATGCGAACGGCGACTTCTTCCTTTCCCAGAACTGGAGTAAGAACGGTGGTTGCGGATACATGTCCAACGACTCCGGTAGCGGAGCCCGCGGCGGTGTCTGGCACACCGGTACCATCGGCAACTACAACTCCATGACCGGCGAGTGCCGTGCGAGTGAGAGCATCTGCGAACTCTATGATGTCTTCACGACGACCCAGGGAACCGCTCTCTGGTTCGAGATGCTGCACACCCCGGTCATCCACCCCGTCCACTTCGGAACGCACCCGGACGGATTCGACTGGCGGACCCAGATCGTTGACTGGTCCTGGGCGATGCAGTGGGACGAGGCTTCTGGCTCCGCGTTTACCTGGGAGCTGGATCTTGACACGGAAGACGATCGCGTCATCCCCGGTGACGCTTTCATCGCCGGCGGAATCTTCGGCGGCGAGCAGGGCCTGGTCAACGGTGGCCAGTGGGACATCTTCGATGGTGGCCTCGCATTCACCGACACCGATCCCGTCACCGGTGACGAGCGTATTCCCAGCAAGGGCGGCAACCGTGAAGCGCGCCGTGGATGTTACTTCAACGACTTGATCGCGGACGACAACGGCGAGTTCATGGTCGATCGTACGGTCAACTATCCCAGGCCTTGGGATGACGACTGCGACAACGAGGTCTCCCTCGGAGCGGACGGTTGTCCGGGCCTCTGCGGCGTAGACGACGACGGCAACGGCGTGGTCGATGACCCGCAGGAACTCTGCTCCTGCAAGCGCTGCCAGGGCGGTCCGCGTGACGGCCAGGCGTGCTTCCTGACCAAGTTCTGCAACCCTGAAACCGACAGAGACTTCCTCTGCGACTTCGAAGTCGACTCGGCAGGCAAGCCGTCCGGCTTCGGCGACGACGTCTGTGGTGACGGTGCCACGGACGAAGGTGTCTTCGCTGACTTCGGCACCTCGATCCTGCACGCAGCGAAGGGCGAACGTGCCGAGCGCAACGGAACCCCTGAGCTGGTCAACGGAATCGGACGCGGCGGACGCGGTGCCGGTACCTTCGAGTACAACACCATCGAAGACGTCTACGGTCCCCCCGGGGACAGCTGGTTGGGCGAGATCGGATTCGCCGTCTTCGAGGGATTGACCACCTACGATCCGGCCTACGGAATGGCCGTGGACTCGATGGTCCTCGAGTGGATGGAAGTCCACCCGGTTCCCCAGGTGCTCGATGATGCCTGCTACACCACCGGCACCGTGCCGGATTCCTTCGAAGGACAGTGCGCCGTGGTCTCCCTCGGAGAGACGGGCAACACCTTCGACGGTGACGGTCTCGTGACCATCTCCGTGACGGACCACGAACCGGCTGGAAACCTCGTCGACTGTGGTGGCGGGGTCATGGGCGTGGAGGTCTCGGTCAGCTCCGAAGCCGAGCGCGTTCCCGAGATCTATTGTCTCGAGCCGGTGGCTACCGGTTCCCCGCACTACCAGGGCCAGATCCGCACCTCCACCAGCGTCAACGCGGCAGGCGACAACCTGGTCTACCTCGCCTTCAACGGCAACGATACGCCGTCGATCACGGCGAGTTACATCGATAAGGACGACGGCCTCAACGCCGTGGATTCAGGTCCTGACGGCCAGCCCGGAATCGCCGGCTTCGACGATGACGGCGACGGCACTGTGGACGAGGCGGACGAGCTCTGCCCCGAGACCAACGTGCTCGGCCCGGGTCGTTCGCCCCACATTCCTGGCCAGCCCGCACGCTACTCCGACGATAACTGCGGCTGCAGGAACAACCCGATCTCCGACTCCACCTTTGCCACCTTCGACTCCATCGACGCGATCATCTCCAACGTCCGCATCTCGGATAACGGTGATGGCGACGGCTGGGCCGATCCCGGCGAAGAAGTCACGGTCGAGTTCACACTTCGCAACATGGCAGACTTCCCGCTCGAAGACATCAAGCTCCGGCTTGCGACGCGAAGCGACAAGGTGGACTGCCTCACCGGTGACACAATCACCATTTCCAGGCTCGAGAAGCTCGGTGACGCTGGCGACGAAGTTGATATCGCCAACCCCCCGAGTGGCGTGACCGTGACGGGTGCCTTCACCTTCGTCGCAGCCGACGTGACCCGTCCCGGATCGGTTGGAACGGGCTCTGACTTCTACTCCGAGTTCAGCGTGACTCTCCAGGGTCTGGGCAAGGCCACCGCCGGCTCAGATGGCGGCGGACGCCGTGACACCCTCGAGAACCTCGATGTCGGCACGGTTGATGTGCCGATCTTCGGAACCTCCGTCCTTCAGACCTTCCGCGTCGTCCACAACCTCGACGCCACGGAAGCCGGTGCCAGCACGACCTGGGCTGACGACTTCGAGTCCTACAACACGGACGCCGACATGTTCGTCAACTGGATCCGTCACAACACCGGAGACGACGAGGCCGAGCTCGACGGCACCCGCTGTCAGCATAACGACCCGGCCAATCCCTTCGGTAACAACACCGATCCCCTCAACTTCTGTGAAGTCGGTGAGGGCTTCGACAACACCAAGAACGAGTGGCACCTCGCAGGACCCAACGGCTGTCTGAGCCAGGGCGGTGCACCTTGTAGCGGGAAACCTCGTGTTCCCCGTTCGTTCGACCGGGACGTCCCGGCTTCGGGCGACAACGGCGACAAGGCCATGATGATGTCGTGGCACAACTACATTAATCTCGGTGACTTCGACCAGACTGCGGACCACATGACCACCTTTGCCAACCGCATGCGCTGGATCGAGACTGCCGATAGCATTCAGCTCGGTGGCGCGGATCCTGCTGATCCGGATCCTGAGCTGAGCTACTGGACTCAGATGTCCCTCGTCGATGGCCGCGTGTTTGTCGGCCTCGACTTCCCCGTTGCCTTCGACGCCGCCCGCACCTACGTCTGCGTCGACGACAACGGCAACAACGAGTGCGACACTCTTGAAACCGGTAACCTGAGCGGCAGCGAGCACTGGGAGGTGTTGACCGCCTACTTCAACCCAGAGCAGTCCTTCCGCCAGCCCAACTTCATCAACTGTATGTTCGAGCCGTCGGATGACGGAGACAACGAGGACATGTTCTACCCGGGTTCCCAGGACCTCGGACCGTCCTCCACCTGTTTCCCCCAGCTTTCCGACACCTGCATCGGTCGTACGCGAGCGGATCATCCGCAAGCCGCGACCACAGGCCAGACCTTCGTCACCCTGCGTCGTGGATGCTTCCCGGAGACGGGCGTCGTTGACAGCCTCGAGCCGGGCATCTATGAGGAAGGAACCGGCGAGGGCATCTGGGCCCTTCGTAAGTACGACCTTCAGCAGTACCGTGGACGCAGGATCCTCCTGCGCTTCCACGCCTCACCCGGTGGAATCCCTGGACTGGACTTCCTCTCCCAGGTCAACCCCTTCGGTAACCGCGATGACGGATGGAGCATCGATGACATCCGTATCACGGGCGCTCGCACGAGCAACTTCAGTGTGACCGTGGACGATACGGGTGCCACCACGCCGACAACCTGCCCCACGACGACCTGTGGTTCCGTCACGGCGCGCGTTGCGGTCACTCCTCTCTTCCTGCCCTCGGACAGCCGCTACAAGCCGGTTCCGCTCGAGGACAAGACCGCGCTCGCATGCTCGGACACCTCTGTCGAGTACTGCGACTTCGATGAAGACGGCACCTCCGACGCGACTTCGGACGTTGCACAGAGCGACGCACCGGGCCGCAAGTGGCTCCTCGATGCCCGTGCTTCTACCGCCACCTCCTGTTTCGGTGGAGATCTCCAGTACCGCATGGAGCTGCCCAACGGCACCCTCCTGCGCGACTGGCTCTCCGATGCGGGTCCGGCGGTCGCACCGATCGAGACCACGGTCTACAACGTCTTCGTCCGCTGCAGCTCCGACTTCTCCTGTACTGACACGGTGACGATCACCATCGAGGTACCTGGTAGCGGTAGCTGTGATCCGATCGAGGGTCTCACCTACAGCAGCGACAAGGTCAACTTCAGTTGGCTCACACCGACCGGTAACGCCTGCCCGGCCATCTACGACGTCGCCAAGGGCGGCCTCGCGGCTCTGCTGAGCAGCGGCAACTTCTCCGGCGCGTCCTGCCTCGAGAACGACTCCGTAGATACGAGTTCCTCGGATTCCGCGGTGCCCGCCACGGGTGCCGGTTTCTACTATCTCTCGAGTGGTGACGGAGAGACTTGGAACACTGGTGCGGCAAGTCAGAGCGGCGATCGTGATACCACACTGACGGCCTGTCCGTAGACTCGTACCTGAGCAATTTCGCTCTTAACAGGGGCCAGCCTTCGGGCTGGCCCCTTTTCCTTCCACCGTGGAGCGCAGAATGTTTTGCAATCTCCGCGATTTCTACCCATCAGCGAGAGCTGTTTGGCCCGCGCTTCATGTGGCGCCGGGCCTTGCTTCCCCGTTGTCCGCGATTCGACTTTCGCCCCAGATAGAAGCTCTCTGTTCGCGCACTCGTCCCGCCGCCAATCCTCTCAGAAGGCGTTGATCAGATTGTGTT
>JANTFM010000190.1 GCA_024763475.1 Acidobacteriota bacterium
GAAAGCGCTCCCAAAGACCTTTTTCCCCTTCAGGCGTCTGCCGCGTGACGTGTCTCGTCCCGCCACTAGCAAAAATTTAACGAATATTTCTCGCCTGAAGCTTGCGGTAAAGAGAGCTTCGCGACATGCCGGCGAGCCGCGCAGCTTGGCTGAGATTGCCATCGCAGCGCTCAAGAAGATGGCTGAAATACACGCGCTCGAATTCGTCGCGCGCCGTGCGAAAGTCCTCTCGGAGGCCGAGAAGCAGGTCCCCCCGACCATCCTCCGCGTCCCGAATCACGGTCTCAGGCAGGAGCTCGGCATGCAGGATCGAACCGTCTGAGAGAGCCACCGCCCTGGCAATCGCGTGCCTGAGTTCCCGCACGTTTCCCGGCCAGGGGTAGCCGAGCAGAGCCCGCGCAGCCGCGATGTCGAGACCGCCAAAGCGCCGACCGCTGCTTGCGGCGGCCTCCCGCGCGAAGACACGCGCCATCGCGAGGATCTCATCTGGACGCTCCCGGAGCGCCGGTACGCGGACCACCGCTCCCGCCAAGCGATAGTGAAGGTCTTGGCGGAAGGCTCCCTCCGAGATCTGCCGCTCGAGATCCCGGTGACTCGCCGAGATCAGCCTCACATCGACCTTGCGAGCACGCGCGGCACCAAGCGTACTGACCTCTCCGCTTTCGAGCGCGCGGAGGAGCTTCGGCTGAAGGAGCAGCGGCATATCGCCGATCTCATCGAGAAACAGCGTCCCACCACGCGCCAACTCGAAACGACCCGCGCGCGCCACCACGCCGGTCGCGACACCCGCCTCGATGCCGAAGAGCTCTGCCTCGAGCAGGTCGGTCGGAATCGCCGCGCAGTTCACGACGACGAAGGGACCCGCCGCTCGTCGGGAGTTGCGATGCAGACGCCGGGCGAGAAGCTCCTTCCCCGTGCCGGACTCTCCATGGAGCAAGACGGGAAGGTCGCTCTCGGCAAGTCGATCCAGCTGCACGAGCATGCGCTGACTAAGATCGGAGATGGCGATGAACGGTGGAACGGTCTCTTCCTCTACCTCGGGCAGCGGAACGACTCCCAAGCCCGCCGCGTCCTCCGATGCCGCGTCGCAGCGGCACTCGGCGAGGGTCATTCCCAGGATAGAAGCAACCAGACGCATCGGGTCGGGGACATGAGCCGAGCGACGCCAAGGGTGTACGAAGAGAACAGCCTGTCGTCGCAACGGACACTCGAGGGGTAACAGCTTCCCGCTGGCGCCACCAAGATCCACAAAGGAGGCCAGATCCCGGGCGGCATCGAGCGCCGGGGAGATCTGACCCCAGTGCCCTGCCAGGCTCCAACCCTCGCGCTCCTCCAGCAGGATCGACGCACCCTCGAGAGAGTACTGTCGTCCCAGAAAGCGCAGCAGGCCCAACTTCCGCTCTTCGATGCCCTCACCTTCTCTGAGGCAGCGGGCCAAGGACGAGATCCACTCCCGGGACGGCTCACGGCCCTCAGCACCTGCGTCCCCGGGCCAGGTGCTACCGCTCGCCGCAGGTAATCGCTCGCGAGACCCGGGAGACGACCGGGGTTCAAGCGCTCCGATCTCGCTAACCGATGCCATCGAGAGCCCTCGCCGAATGGAGATCAGGACGGATCCGAGCGCGATCCACTCATCAACCTTCAGGCTGCCGTACTCGATGCGCTCCCCGCCGATCCAGGAACCGTTCGTGCTTCCCAGATCCTTCACCTGGACACGACCCGCGTCGATCTCCAGCAGGAGATGCTCGCGAGATACCGAGCCATCGTCCACGATGATGTCGCACTCGCTCCCTCGACCCACCACGAGGCGGCCTTTCTGAAGCGGCCAACGAAGCGTCCGGCCGCGCAGTTTGGCTTCCAGAAAGAGCACCCTCCCCTCCCTCGCCACCGGCTCAGCAGAGGACGCTGGGCACGTCGGGCCCGCTGATCATAGCCGAGCGAGGACACTCCGTTCAAAACCGTCGCTTTCAGGGTTTATGCCAAGGCAGAGAGACCCGGAAGCACGGGGAACTCGATTACGCAGACGCTTCGGGCCTCGGCAGGCCGGTTTCCACCTCATGGACCGGGATTTCCGCGGGAATGCCAAAGAGGTATCCCTGCCCCAAGGTGACACCCCGAAGCTTGAGCCACTCCCACTCGGCGCGGGTCTCGACCCCCAACGCAATGGTCGCGACCTTCAGCCCCAGGCACTCTCCTACGATGGCATCGAGGGCTTCCTGCTTGAAGCTGTCGCGGTCAACCGAATGGACGAGCCGCCGCTCGAACTTCACGTACTCGGGGCGGATCCGATGCAGCATTTCGAAGTAGGAAGGCCCCTCCGTGAAATCGTCGATCGCAATGGAGAAGCCCTCGGCGCGGCAGCGATCGAGAGTTCTCACGATCGACATCGAGTTGAGCGCCGGAACCCCTCGACTGACCTCGATCACGACCCGCGACGGATGCAGTCCATGTTCCTGGACCGCCGCAAGAGTCTGGGCCACGAAATCGTCGGTGGAGGTGAGAGCCTCTCGCCGTGCGTTGATGAAAATGGCACCGTCCGGCAGACAGCTCGCCGCACGGGCCAACGCGTTGCGGCGAGCGGCCAGATCGAGCTCCAGCAACAGGTCTACCTCGAGCGCCGCGTCGAGGAGGCGATCGGGGAAGACGAGATCATCTCCCCTGGCAACACCTCGCAGCAGAACTTCGTGGCCATGAATCCTTTGTGGGCTCTCGAGCGACACGATCGGCTGGAAACGCACGCGCAAGCGATCCTCGCTGATCATTTCCAGCAGTTCCTGCCCCCATCGGCGCGCAAGAATCCTCCGCAGGGGCTCTGCGTCGAGTACCTTGCGGGAGGCGTCCTCGACCTCTCCCTGGTAGAGGCGGGCATGGCAAGCGTCGAGATCATCCGTGTCCAGCCAGCGCTCGACGTTCACGCAGAGCGCCTCGACCTTGTCGGCACGCACCTGGGCCGAAAGGATGCCGTCGGGAGACTCCCAGAAGAGAACACGAGCTTCGCGCAACGCGGCACGCAGTTTCCCCACGACGGAAGGTACACGTGCCGCTACCTGGAGCGTCCAGTACTCGGGCATGGCAGGAGGGGAAAACCGCAGGCCATCCTCGGAAGTCATCACTGATCTCCTTTGCCTCGTCATGACCCGCTGTTGTCCGCGGACCAACCCTCACTACCAATGTAGTCCGCCCGAGCCCAATCGGGGAGACTTTTTTCGCCATGGAGCGAAAACTGACGAGACAAGCCGTTTCCAGCAGCTACAGATCCTCGAGATTGACCTCGAAGAGCACGACCGGATGGATGATCCGGTAAGCCTCGAGCACCGCCGGATGGACTTCTCCTACGCGGCCGAGAGCCCGGCCTGCAAGGAGGATCTCGGCTCCCCGACCAGGGAGAAAGAGCCTCTCCTCACTCGCTTGAAACTCGAGCCCTGAGGCCACTGTGAGGCCCCAATCGGCAAGGAAAGCCTCGGCGAGGCCACGGGCGTCAGCATAGCCGAAACCGTCACCCGCCAGTGCCGCCGCAGCGTGCAGGTCCTCCCGAGCCCCGGTCTCCTGCGTCTCATCCGCGAAGACGACGCTGCCGACCTCGAAGATACGCTGGGGGTAGGAGTGGCCGAGGTTCACTGCGAGAGTCTCCATCAGCCCTGGAACCAGCGAGACTCGCAGCATCGTCTGTTCTACGGAGATGGGGTGCTCGAGGCGAACCTGCTCCTCACGATGGCGCAAGCCGGTCCTCTCGAACGTAGTCGCCTCGGAGCTCAGCGTGAGGGTCATCACTTCCATCGCTGACAGCCCCAGCAACACGGCCCGAGCCCGGGCCGCGCGGATCTCCCGGGGATGGGCCTCCGCGAAGGTCGCCGCAGTGAGGTCCACCGACGGAAGATGGTCATAGCCATGAGCGATTGCCGCATCCTCAACCAGATCACGCGGGTGCACGATATCTGCACGCCAGGCAGGCACCTGGACCTGCACCCTGTCGCCCTCGAGAACCGTGTCATGGCGCATGCGCCGCAGCAGTTCCGCGAATTCTCCTGGATTCCAGTGGGTCCCGACGAGTTCCGCAGCCGCAGCCGGATCCACGTCGACCTCCTGCGCGCTCAAGTCGGGCGTCGTACGGGTCTCGCCAGCATAGTGTAGGGTGACGCTCTCCGCGTGCGCGGAGGGACAGACCTCGAGCAGGCTCGTCACCACGATGTTCAGCGCACGCTCGATGTGCCGGTCCTCCAACCCCGTCACGTCGATGACCACCTCCTCGGTCTCGCGTGTGACGCGTGTGGCCTCGCTGTTGATGATCGGCGGCATCGATAGAACCGCTCCGGTCTCGTCGATCAGCAGCGGCACGCGGGTCGCCCCTTGAAGGAGGCGGGCGTAGGCCTTGCCCTTGGGATGCTCCGTCAGGATCCGGGCGGGCGTGAGCGAGGACTCAGCATCCGCGGGGTCGTAGCCCAGCGGAACGAAACTCAGCGCCTCGGGCGTCACGGCCTGGTAGCGGAACGAACTCCCCGTGATCGTCGAGAGATCATAGACGCCGATGGAGGCCAGCTTGCGATCCCGTCCCAACGCCCAGTGGATGTTCTCCTGCAACTTCATCAGGGATCGCAGGCTCGCATCATTCAGGCTCAGGCCCTTGACGACGGCCATCGCGATCCGCGGTCGAAGCACCTCCGGACCCGCGAGCGCGGGATCGATTTCTACCGACCACGTCCCCTTCTCAAGCCGATAGACGGGAGCTCCCGCCTCCTTGCCGAGGAAACCGCGAAGGGCCCGGGCCAGGCCAGGAGGATCGAAAAGATCGGGACGGACGGCGAGCAGCTCCATGCGAAGCACGCGAACCTCGCCCTCTGGAGCGGGTCGATTCGCCTCCAGGCGGAAGTCCGCACCGCAGCTGTCGCAGGTCGGCGGCGGCGTCGATTCGCCGGTCTCCGAAAGGGCGTGACAGCGGGGGCAGCGATAGCGCTGCAGCGTCGCCCAGCCTTCCACGGAACAGCCGAAGCGGTGCAACTCGTTCTCGAGTATGTCCGGAGGCAGTTCCTCACCATAGAGTGAGTAGAATTCGTCAAGCGGGATGCCTACGATCGGCATTGCGGGACCTCCTCAAGCCAGTCCAGGTGGGACAGATAGATCTCGCGAATGTCGGAGAGCTTGTAGCGGAACATGGCCAACCTCTCGAGTCCCAGTCCCCAAGCCAGCACGGGCTCCCGGCAGCCCAGGGGCTCGGTCACCTCGGGCCTGAAAACACCGGCGCCGCCCATTTCCACCCAGTCACTCCGGCTCTCGAGCCAGACGAAGACCTCGACCGAGGGTTCCGTGTAGGGAAAAAACGCCGGGCGGAACTGGATACGCTCGAAACCCATCTTCTTGTAGAACGTCCCCAGAAGGGTCAGAAGCGCGGAGAAAGACGCTTTCTCATCGATGACGATGCCATCGACCTGGTGGAACACCGGCAGGTGCTTGTAGTCGATCGTCTCCCGGCGGAAGACCGGCCCGACACAGAAGACCTTGCGCGGAGGCTTCGGCTCCCGCGCGAGTTCTCGAATCGTTGCCGCCGTCGTGTGCGTGCGCAAGACACAGCGCTCGGCCAGCGACCGCTTCCAGGAGTAGCGCCATCCGAGGGACGCGGTATCGCCTCCGTTCTCGTGGGTCCGTGCGACCCGCTCGACGAGCTCATCGGCGGGAAGACGGCAGCGGTCGGGACGGCCCACGTAGAAGGTGTCCTGCATGTCGCGTGCAGGGTGATCCTGGGGCTGGAAGAGGGCATCGAAATCCCAGAAGGCCGACTCGACCCAGGGGCTCGCCGTCTCCTCGAATCCCATGAACAGGAACGCTCGGCGCGTATCCTCGAGAACGCGCCGGAACGGATGTTCCTTGCCCTGCCGCGCCTCCCGGCCGGGGAGGGTCACGTCGTAGGGCCGGAAGTCGACATCCTTCCATCGGCCGCTGACAAGAAGCCCGGTGGTCAGTTCGTTGACGTCCTCGACCGAGTGAATGCCCTTGGCCAATGCCTCCCGCCCAGCCGAGGAGAGTTCGGCGAGCCGGCGGCGCCGCACTTTGACGTCCACGATTCCCGGGCGCTTCGAGAGCAGTGCGAGCCCGGCGTCGACGGCGACACCCTGGGCCACGAGATCGCTGCGGCGAGCCGGCGATCCCGCGGACAGGGCGGCCACGAGAGCCTCATCCGCGGCCAGCGGCGCCTCCTCGCGACCCCAGGCCTCACCCTGGACGAGTTCGCCCCGCTCCTTGAACGCCCAGCTCCGGGCGGCCAACCAGCGCAACGCCTGTCCCACATCCTTCTGCTCCAGGCCGCTTCGAGCCGGCAGCTCCTTGATCCCGGAACGTCCTCCAACCTGCGCCAGGGCCCGGGCGACTCGCCGCTCCGGGCAAGCACCGCCGGCCCATCCCTCCGCTCGGGTGCCGAGACGGAGTTCCTCTTCGCTCTCCTCAGTAAGGGTGAGCAGGCCCTGTTCTGCCAGGATCGTGGCTGCTGCAGCAACCGGACTCTGGTCGAGATCGAGGAGGCCGGCGAGGCGGTCGATTCCGACCGCTCCAGCCTCCGATGCCAGGGTCTGAAGGATCCGAAGGTCGATTTCCCTGTACTTGTAGCTCACGGTATTCTCCGACGTTTTGATGAGCGGGGATCTTAGCAGATCGTCTCCCCCGAGGGTTGGGTCGGATCCTTCAGGAGCCCTTCGGCTGCGGCTGCGCGCGGCTCATCGCGTATACTTGAGGCTCGCGGCGGCGAGCCAGGACTCGCCGAGGAGGCCATCTTGAGCGAGGACCCAAAGCCCCACGACACCGCTTCGGTGCCCGTGGAAGTGACGATCGGGGGCAGGAGTTACCGCCTCCGCGGTACGAACCCCGAGAAACTCCGGACGCTTGCCGGCGACGTCGACGCCACACTTCGGCAGACAGCCGGTCCCGAAGGGCCCCAGGAGAGCTACAAAGTGGCCGTCCTGGCCGCTCTCAACCTGGCCGCAGAGCACGACGAGATCCGGCAGGAGTGGCGTGAGCGGCTCGCCGAGTTTCGGGAGCGCGCGAAGGCGCTCGACCTGCGCCTGCAGGAGGTCGCCAAGGGTCTGCAGGAGAAACGACCTCCCCGGCGTTGACCCGCATCCCATCACCACGGATACTATGCACGATCGGCGGACCTACGGGGCCGGCTACTCGCTGGAACGCTTGAGCCAACAGTTCCGTAACGGGAGCCCGACCTCTGTCGGCGGTGTGCATGCCTTTTCTGTTTGGCCTCGAGCCAGAATGAATGGGAAGCCTAAACCGGCAGGAGGGCACCCACTTGACCATTCGGCTTCAATCCCGTTTCCAGTGCTGGCAACCGGGGCCCGTCGATCACTTTCATAGTGTTTTCTTTCCCGCGCGGTGTTGCGCTTTTTATTTGCTTATGAGTGGCCAGATACATGGGTCTTGGTTTACTAGAGCTGTTGATTCTCGCCTGTTGCGCGCTCGCCCTGAGCGCAGCGGTCCTCGTCGTGGCCCTCGTCCGGCGGACCCGGCAGCTGAGCGCTCACCTGTCGAAGGTCACTGAAGCCGAATCGGAACGTGAGGCTGCGCTTCGCAAGGAGCTCAACGAACGGGCCGATCAGGCACAGAAACGCCAGAGTAAAGAGCACAAGAGGCGGATGGCGGATGTGACCCGCCGAGAAGCCGAAATCAAGAAGAAGCGGGCCGATCTTGGTGAGCGCCGGGTTCGTCTGGAAGAACGTGCGGCAACCCTCGAGGGACGGTCGGAAGAGATGACCGCGTTGGCCAGCCAGCTCGATGCCCGGCGCCTGAAGGTGGAGTCCAGAGAGCAGGAACTCGCCAATATCGAGGCGAAGGTGCGTGCGAAGCTGGAGGAGGTGGCGTCTCTCAGCACCGAGCAGGCTCGCGAGCGCCTTCTGGCGGAGGTGGGCGAGGAAATCAGGGGCGAAGTGGCCCGAATCATCCAA
>JANTFM010000191.1 GCA_024763475.1 Acidobacteriota bacterium
ACGCGAAGGTAGTTGTGTTTCCACCCTCCGGCCTCCTCCACCTCGGCTGGCGTCCAGGTCGCGACGGCCCCGCCCCCCTTCGAGCGCGAGATCATCCCGGCCGTCAGAGCGTTCAGACGCTCGCCGGGCGTGCCCTTCTCACGCATCTGTGCCAGGGAACCCAGCACCCACTGTGCCCCGGTCATCTCCGAGGCGACCCGCTCTTCGATCACGCCGAGATAGCGATCCACATCGCTCGAGCTGACGCCGACCGAGAGCAAGCCCTCCCTCGCCTGGGGCAGGAGCTGTTCCCCCAGGAGTTCGGTCGCCGGGTAGACCCGGCCATCGAGCCAATTGAACTGGGCGGAGAGTCCGAGTTGGGCCGCCGAGAAGAAGTTCTCCTTGGTCAAATCGAACTCCATCATCTCCGAGACCTGATCGTATTCAACCGACAGCGCACGAATCAAGCCGAACCAGAACGCGGCATTCGCCACCTCATCGAGAGTTGTCGGCCCGGCAGGCAGCACTCGATTCTCGATGCGCAGATGCGCTTTGCCGTCGCTGATGCCGTAGCAGGGACGATTCCAGCGGTAGACCGTGCCATTGTGCAGGCGCAAGGCCTTGAGCGAGGGCACGCGCCCCTCTGCCAGCACCTGGAAAGGGTCCTCCTCAACCTCGGCGCCCAGGAGAGCGCGGAAGCGGAGAATGTCTTCCTGGAAGAGTTCGATCACAGACCTGTCGACCCACTTGCGCCCGAAAGTGACCCGCGGGCTGCGCTGACGGAGATCGGACGCCGACGCGCGGGTATCCACGGACTGCCGGAAGAGCGCGATCCGCGTCTCTCTCCAGAGACGGCGCCCGAAGAGCAGCGGGGAGTTCGCGGACACCGCCAACATCGGCCCGGTGACGAGCTGTGTGATGTTGTAGAGCGGAGCGAACTCCTCCGCGCCAACCTGGAAGTGCACCTGGAAGCTCGCGTTGCACGCCTCGACCATGACAGAGTCGTGCTTGACCAGGAGTTCGTCGATCCCCTTGATCCTAAACTCGTAGTCCTCACCGCGGAGACGGCGAAGCGCCCGGTTCAACGCCTCGTATCGCGGAACGGGCGTCATCGAGTCCATGCCGAGATCCGAACCGCGGATCGTCGGCAGGATCCCGGCCAGCACGATCTCGGCGCCCTGGGTCCGGGCGGCCTGACGCGCCTTGTCGACGACCTCGTTCAGCCTCGTCTCAAGCGAGACCAGACAGTCACCACCGAAGAGGCAGGGGTCGAGATTCGCCTCCAGGTTGAACAGGCCGATCTCGTGGGTGAAGCGCGGGTCAGCAAGTTCTTCGAGGAGCTCGAGCGCGAGCCGGGCGGGACGCATGCTGTCATCGACGATGAACATCTCCTGCTCGGCGCCGATCCTGCGGACACCGGACTCGATCATCCCGTCCGCGATCATCTTCTCGAGCGCCCGGAGATCGGTCAGCACCCGCTTCATGAAGCCGCGCAGCTCTTCGCCACTCAGGTCGTTGTTGACGTTCTGCTCACCCATGCTCTTCCCCTCGTCTGGGACGAAGCTACCGCAAGAAGGGGACTTAGTCTGCATCAATTGCACGGTGGAGCGAAGAATGTTGCCCCCCCTCTTGAACGAGAAAATACTCCCGACATGCACCGAACTTGTTCGTATTAATTCGAAACACGCGGCTCATCGACCGAGTTCGCGTGCTGTAACAGTCTTCGCTCCACCGTGCTTTTCCCGCGTCCTGAACCCTGGCGGGGGTGGGCGGACTCACGGAAGCCAGCCCTTTCGCGTAGCGAATGGCCCGGGGCCCAGGAGCGATGCGGCACGGGATCTCACCCCCCCCGCAAGGCGCTGCGGCAGCCTCCAGGCGTGACGGGAACGCCTCAGTTTTACGAGCGGGGACAAGACGAATAGAATGCTGATGTTCGTTCCCGAAGAGCCGTGAATAAGGAAGAACAGATCCGAGGTGACGTGATGGCCCTGAACGCGACCAAACCCCAGTGCAAACTACTCCGCGAGGAACGAATCTCCGACTTCAACGAGATCGCCAGGAACGCCGCCCCCGACCTTGCCGATGCCAACCTGCGCAGCGTGGACCTGCGGCAGGCAGATCTCAGCCGGGCCGATCTGCGCTCCGCATATCTGCGCGGTGCAGACCTCCGTGGCGTCGACCTCTCGCAGGCTCAGCTTGACGGAGCCTCGCTCAACAAGGCCCGCATCGCCGGAGCGTTGTTTCCGCGAAACATCCCTGCGGAGGAGATTCGACTCTCCGTGGACTTCGGCACCCGGCTTCGCGTCCCCTCCTGAAACGAGAGCAAACCCGCGGCGGAAGCTCCCTGAATAGGAATTTGCCTCTCCTGAGGAGAATTCAGTATGCTAACCCAGCTGCGTGGTGAATTTATTTATCCGGCCCACCTTCTCCCCTGGCGCAGCAACAGCCGAAGAGAAGCGAGGCGGATCATCTCAACCTGAATCGAAGGAAGATGCTGATGAAAATCGGTGTACCAAGAGAGAACCATGCCGGGGAGCGACGCGTCGCCCTCGTTCCAGGACTCCTGCCGGCCCTGTCGAAGGCGGGAGCCGAAGTCCTCCTCGAGGCCGGCGCAGGTCTCTCGGCCGGCTATCGCGATGGGGCCTACGAGGAGAAGGGTGCCCGCATCCTCTCGTCACGCGACGAGGTCTTCAAAGAGGCCGAGATCGTGTTCCAGGTGCGGACCGCAGGGGCCAACCCCGAGGGCGGCGCCACGGATCTCGCCCTCTATCGCAAGGGGCAGATCGTGATCGGGACCGCCGACCCACTCGGGAACGCGAGCACCGCGCAAGCCGCCGCAGAGACCGGCGCCACGCTCTTCGCGATGGAACTCGTACCGCGCATCACCCGAGCCCAGAACATGGACATCCTGTCGTCGCAGGCCCTGGTCGCCGGCTACAAGGCCGTCGTCCTGGCGGCGGATCGACTGCCACGGCTCTTTTCCATGGAGATGACGGCGGCCGGGACCCTCGCCCCCGCGCGCGTCTTCGTGATCGGGGCGGGCGTCGCCGGCCTGAAGGCGATCGCGACCGCGAAGCGCCTTGGCGCCATCGTCCACGCCTACGACGTGCGTCCCGCGGTCAAGGAACAGGTCGAGAGTCTCGGCGGGAAGTTCGTCGAACTGGATCTCGACGCTTCCGAGGCCGAGGACAAGGGCGGCTACGCCAAGGCCCTCGGCGAGGATTTCTACCGCAAGCAACGAGAGGTCATGGGTCGAGTCGTTGCGGAGAGCCAGGTCGTCATCACGACGGCAGCCATCCCGGGCAAGCCGTCTCCCGTGCTCGTCACGGCGGAAATGGCCCGCTCGATGGCGGAGGGCTCGGTGATCGTGGATCTCGCTGCAGAGCGGGGTGGAAACTGCGAACTGACCCGGGCCGACGAGGTCGTCGAAGACTCCGGCGTGACCATCCTCGGCCCGACCGACCTGGCGTCCCAGATGGCTCATCACGCGAGCCAGATGTACGCGAAGAACCTCGTGAATTTCTTCGGACTCCTCCTCGGCAAGGACGGTCAACTCACGGTCGATACGAGTGATGAGATCATCCGCGAGACGATGACGAGCCGCGACGGAGAGTTCGTCAACCCCAGGCTTCGTGAGCTTCTCTCCCTTCCCCCGCTCGCCGGGGCCAACCACGAGGAGGCGTGATGTCGACGCTGCTGATCCTCCTTCTGACGATCTTCGTCCTCGCCATCTTCATCGGCTGGGAGGTCATCACGAAGGTCCCCCCCACGCTGCACACACCGCTGATGTCGGGCTCGAACGCGATCTCCGGCATCACGATCGTCGGTGCCCTCCTGTCGGCCACGACGGCCAACGACACCCTCACGAACGTGCTGGCCTTCGCCGCCCTCGTCTTCGCGACAATCAACGTCGTCGGCGGTTTCCTCGTCACGCATCGCATGCTGGCGATGTTCCGCAAGAGGAACTGACACCATGGATACTCAGTTCCTCATCGACCAGAAACTCGTAATGCTGGCCTATCTTTTTGCCTCGGTGCTCTTCATCTTCGGCATCAAGGGGCTGACCCATCCGCGCACCGCGGTCCGAGGCAACATGCTCGGTGCCATGGGGATGTTCGTCGCGGCTGTCGTCACCCTCCTCGCGAAGGGACTGGACTTCAAGATCATTCTCGCCGGTGTGTGTGTCGGCGCGGCCATCGGTGCTATCGCCGCCCTGCGGGTGCAGATGACAGGCATGCCGGAGATGGTCGCGATCTTCAACGGCTTCGGTGGTATCGCCTCGGTGCTCGTCGCGGGAGGCGCCTATCTCATCGCGCTTCGCGGGACCTCGACTCTCGGCGCAAAGGCTGCGGCCCTTATCGGCCAGGGTCCGGAACTCGGCGCCCAGATGATCGTCGCGACGGCCGCTTCGGGCCTGATCGGCGCGGTCACCTTCACCGGCAGCGTCATCGCCTGGGCCAAACTCGCGGAACTCAAGATCATCCGCGGAGGGCAAATTCTCTTTCCCGGCCAGAGAGCGCTCAATGCTCTGGTCGCCCTCGGATGCGTGGCGTGCGTGGCCTGGCTCGTGATGGATCCAACGAATCCAGATGCCTATTGGGTGCTCTGCGGCGTCGCCTCGGTGCTTGGCGTTCTGCTCGTGATCCCGATCGGCGGGGCGGACATGCCGGTCGTGATCGCACTCCTGAATTCCTACTCGGGGCTGGCCGCCGCCGCCACGGGCTTCGTTCTGAACAACAACGTGCTGATCATCGCGGGCTCACTGGTCGGCGCTTCAGGAATCATCCTGACGATCATCATGTGCAAGGCGATGAACCGCTCGCTGACCAACGTACTCTTCGGAGTCCTCGGCCCCAACGCAGACGGCCCCTCGGCGGATGACGTGTATGGCGGGAAGGTCAAGTCGGCGACTCCCGACGAGGTCGCCCTGCTCTTCGACAGCGCCCAGCGGGTTGCGATCGTTCCCGGCTATGGCCTCGCCGTCGCGCAGGCCCAGCATGCCGTTCGCGATCTGTCCAACCTGCTCCAGTCCCGCGGGTGTGAGGTCGAATTCGGCATCCATCCGGTCGCTGGACGCATGCCCGGACACATGAACGTCCTGCTGGCCGAGGCCGACATCGACTACGATCAACTCAAGGAGATGGACGAGATCAACCCGACTCTCGAGCAGGTGGATGTCGCGCTGGTGATCGGGGCGAACGATGTCGTCAACCCCGTGGCGCGAACAGATCCCAAGAGCCCGATCGCCGGCATGCCGATCATCGAAGTCGACAAGGCGCGGACCGTCGTGGTGGTCAAGCGGTCGCTCTCACCGGGATTTGCGGGAATTCCAAACCCACTCTTCGCGGCTGACAATACGCTGATGATGTTCGGTGACGGCAAGAAAGCGATCCTCGAACTGATCGCGGCGATCAAGGAGTCATAGGACAGGAGCCTTGCTTCAGGCGAGTTCCGGAACTCCTGCGACGAGCAGGCGCTCGATCTTCTCTGCGAATACCTTGGGGTCGATTGGCTTGCCCACGTAGTCATCCATGCCCGAATCGAGGCACTTCTCCCGGTCGCCCTGCATCACGTGGGCGGTCATCGCGATCACGGGGATTCGGCGTCCACCGGACTCCCGGACGCGGAGAGCGCGAGTCAACTCGAAGCCATCCATCTCGGGCATCTGGACGTCCGTGATGAGCATGTCGTAGGCGATCTCTCCGAGGGCGTCGAGAGCCTGCACTCCGTTCGCTACCGCATCGGCTCGGTACCCCTGCTTCTGCAGCAGGCGCAGGGCGAGCTTCTGGTTGACCGGGTTGTCCTCGGCGAGAAGGATGCGGATATCCCGTCGCCGTGATTCATCGAGCGTGTGCCGGGTGACCAGCTTTCTCCCGGCACCAGGATCGTCTCCCCTGGTCCTGAGCACCGTCACGAGGCAGTCGTAGACCTGTGACGGCTCGGCCGGCATCGTCAGGTAGGCAGAGAAGCCCACCTCGCTCGCACGCGCCGCATCGCCCCGCTCGCCGGTTAAGGCCAGCAGGATCGTCCGGATCTGTGAAAGAGCGCTCTCTGCCTTGATCGCCTCCCCCAAGGTGATCCCTTGCCCGTCCGGCAGCGCCCTCTCGATCATCGCGATGGTGTAGGCATCGCCCGCGGACGCCGCCGCGCGCAGGTCCGCAAGAGCCTCCGCCGAAGCACTCACCCCGGCGGCTCGGAAGCCCCATCCCTCCAGCTGTCTGATGAGAGCCGTGCGGACGATCTCTTCCTTGGCCACCACGAGGACCCGCTGACGCTCGATCTCCAGCGGGAGATCCGGCCCTGCTTCGGCCGTCCTCTTCTGCCGATCAAGTCGCATCTGGAACCAGAAGGTCGATCCCTCGCCGGCCACGCTGTCGACACCCATCTCGCCGCCCATCAGTTCCACGAGCTGCTTGGAGATCGCCAGACCCAACCCCGTGCCGCCGTACTTCCTCGTCGTGGAGGTGTCGACCTGCGAGAAGGACTTGAAGAGGCGCTCCTGCCGCTCACGGGGAATGCCGATGCCCGTGTCCCGAACCTCGAAGCGGAGGAACTGTTCGACCCCGTCCTCACGGACCAGGTCCGCGGCGATCGTGACAGACCCTTTCTCCGTGAACTTCAGCGCGTTGCCAACCAGATTGAGAAGCACTTGGCGAAGACGCCCGGGATCACCCTTCAGGTACGGGTGAATGCTCGGAGCGACGGAGACGATGAGTGCGAGACCCTTCTCATCCGCGCGAGACCGCAGCAAGCAGGCCACATCCTCCACGGCCTTCTGCAGATCGAAGTCGATGATCTCGAGTTCGAGCTTGCCGGCCTCGATCTTCGAGAAGTCCAGGATATCGTTGATCAGCCCCAAGAGGAGATCCGCACTCATCTTCACGGTCTCGGCGTAGTCCCGCTGCTCGTCGCTCAGCTCGGTGTCGAGGAGCAATCCGGTCATTCCGATCACGCCATTCATCGGCGTGCGGATCTCGTGACTCATGTTGGCGAGGAACTCGCTCTTGGCCCTGGTGGCTTCCTCGGCTCGCTCGGCCATCTCCCGGGCGAGTTCCTCACTCTGGGCCAGTCCCGTGTTGCTCTCGGTCAGCCGCTGGTTCGCGACTTCGAGATCGACCTTTGCCTCCTGCAGTTCGGTGATGTCCTGCCAGGACCCGACGATCTCGAGAGCTTCACCGTCGGCACCGGAGATCAGCTTCGGCTCGTCCCGTATCCAGCGCCACTCACCATCCTCGTGACGGATGCGGTACTCATGGCTGAGTACGAGGCGTTCCTTCAACCTCTCGTAGTCCTCGAGAACACGCTCGCGATCCTCCGGATGGAGACGGCTTTCCCAGGCGCCGGGAATGCCATTGAGGTGTTCGGGCCCGCAGCCGAGCAGGGTCCAGACATTCTGGGAGACAAAGCTCAGTGGATTGTCACCATCCGGCTCCCGTGAGTAGAGCACGACAGGGCTGAGCCCGAGCATATAGTCGAGCTGCTCCTTGGCCTGCCGCAGGCCCCGAGGGATCTTCTGATCTACCGTTGGATTGGGCTGCTCTTTCAGCGTCTGCCTAAGGTCAGCGATCTCTGACTGCAGGCCGCGGAAGGCCGCATCCCGGCTTTCGAGTTGCGCCGCCAGGGATCGACAGACCCATTCAACAGCCCACAGACCGACGATCCAGAGACCAAAAAAGAGCAGGATGGTGCCGATCCAGGAGATGGCCGCGGGGCCTGCCGCCGCCTCCGTGGCGGCTTGGGGCCGTCCGAGAGCGAGGGCCCATCCGCACGCAACAGCCAGGCAAATGCTGAACGCAGCGCCCAGGCTCCGCCGGTAGCGAGACACAACCCCTGCCGCTTCCAACCCGTTCACTGACTCCACTCCTGAGTGCTTCACACGTCAATCCGGCGCACTCGCCGCTCCTGCCAACACACTCAGCCCCCCT
>JANTFM010000192.1 GCA_024763475.1 Acidobacteriota bacterium
ACCGCATATCAATTCGCGGGATGGAGGCGGGAGAAGCGAGCGCGAGCCGCGTCAGAAGTGGAAGTGAGCGCCTGGGGCCGCACGCTGACCCGCTACTCGGCGCGCCTCGCGCCGGCCCTCGCACGTCTCCTGGAAACCCCTGGCGAAGAGAGCCTGGTGGCCCTCGTCTCCGCCCATGGCATCCGCTCGAGGACCGACCTCGGCAGGCTCGGCGATGTCCTCATCGGAGACATCGGACACACCGGGACCCACGCGGGCCCGCCTCGCGGTTTCGCGCTGTTCTCCTCTCCTCAGACGGCGAAGGACTTGGCGTTGGAGCGACCAGAAGACCTGGACTCGCTGCTCCCCACACTGCTCTGGCTGAGCGGCCTCCCGGTCGGCGAGGACATGGGCGAGATCGACGAGCGAGTGCTCGCCGAGGATGTGCAGGAACCGGCGCGACTCAGCTTGCCGAGCTATCGCCGCCCCGCGTCCGCTGGGCGGACTTCAGCAGGAATGCTAGGATCAATAGATGGGACAAATGCGCCACGGAACCGATCCGAGGCAATCTGGAGATAAACATGCGCAGGACTTTCTTCACTCGCAGAATCGTCGGCTTGTCTGCTCCGATCGCGATCCTGCTGTTGCTCGCGTCCTCCTTTGCTGTTCTTGCCTATACGGCGCCGACCTTTCCGGAACTGGCGGAAGGCGAGAAGATGATCGCGAAGCGCCAGTGGCAGGACGCCGAGGCGTGGTTCTACGACTTCGTCAAGGCACATCCGAATCATCCCGAAGGGTTGCTCAAGATGGGGCTGGTCGAACTCAGACGGCCCGGAGGAGACTCGGTCCGGGCACGTCAGTATCTCGATCGGGCGACGAAAGCCGATCCCGACAACCCCATCGGCCTCTTCCTTTACGGCAAGGCCTGTGAGGTCGATGGCCGCCGCGACGAAGCCCTCAAGACCTACGATCGACTCATCAAGATGGGTCCGGGCAAGGACAACCCGCCCCGCGCTGCCGCCGTTCATCTCGCGCGCTTCAACCGTGGGCTTTTCGCCGCCCTAGACAAGGACTTTGTGTTGGCCAAGGACCTCTTCGGGCAAGTGCTGGCGAGGGAACCCCAGCAGGCCTACGCCACCTGGGAACTGGCGCTGATTGCCGCCGACGAGGGCAACATCGACGAGGCCATCGAATGGGGCCGCAAGACGATCCAGAATGTTTCGATCTGGGCCCCCTCCGAGGCCTGGCCCTATCCCCAGGGACGCTACGGCTACCTGCGCGAGAACAGCCGCTACGAACTTGCCAAGCTGTTGCTGAAGAAAGGCAAGAACGCAGAAGTCGAGGAACTGCTCAAACCCATCGTGGATCGTGTGGCTCGTCGACCCAAGTCGCGAACCGGCTCCATCAAACCGATGCCGAAATCTCCACTCGAATCCACGCCTGACGAACGCTATCAGGACTCGGCGTTCTACTACGCTGATGCGTTGATCGCGGAAGGCCGTGTAAAGGAAGCCAAGAAGCTTCTCAAGGCTTTCTCGCGGCAGGCTTATGGATCATCCACCATGAAAGCCCTGGCCCGCAAGAAAGCCAAGAAGCTCTGATCTCTCACGCTTGGTGCGAGGCAGGAGACACCACATGAGCGCCGTAGTCGAGACGAATCTGCCCCAGCTCGAATTGCTCGCCCGGGGCAAGGTCAGGGACGTATACGCCTACGAGGACAAGATCCTCTTCATCGCCACGGATCGCATCTCGGCCTTCGACTGCATCCTGCCTCAGCCGATTCCAAACAAGGGAAAGGTCTTGCACCAGATCAGCTCGTTCTGGTTTGAATGGAGCAGGCCCTGGGTCAAGAATCATCTGATCGCTGACCGGATCGAGGACTTCCCGGCAGAGCTCCAGGAGTTTCGTGACCAGCTGGCCGGCCGATCCGCACTCGTCAAGCGAGCGGAGATGTTTCCGGTAGAGTGCGTCGCGCGCGGCTACATCAGCGGATCCGGCTGGAAGGACTATGGCCGCAGTGGTGCGGTCTGTGGCATCCCGCTCCCCGCTGGCATGGTCGAATCAGAGCAGCTCAAGGAAGCGATCTTCACTCCTGCGACCAAGGCCGACACGGGTCACGACGAGAACATCTCCTTCGAGCAGATGATCGACATCATTGGTCACGAGATGTCCCATCGCCTCCGCGACCTGACCCTCGAGATCTATTCGCGAGCTGCAGCCTTCGCGCTCGAGAAGGGCATCGTCATTGCGGACACGAAGTTCGAGTTCGGGCTCATTGATGGCGAAATCGTTCTTTGCGACGAGATGCTCACACCCGACTCATCCCGCTTTTGGCCCCGCGCAGAGTACAAGGCAGGAGGAGCTCAACCCTCGTTCGACAAGCAGTTCGTGCGGGACTACCTGGAGTCGATCCACTGGGACAAGACCCCGCCACCACCGGACCTGCCGAATGAGATCATCACGGGCTCCCTCGATCGTTACCTTGAAATCCTCGAAATTCTGACGGGTGGGGGGCTCTGGTAGACGACGGATCCCTCGATACGAGAGTCCCTTGTCATCTTCGGAGAGGGACACTGGCCCGGACGATGCACGAAGCGTCAAAACGAGGGTGTGCCGGTGCGAGTCAGGTCTGTGCTTTGGGGTGATTCCCGCCCGAAGGGCGTACGTCACGGGACGGTGGGGGCCGAACTCGCCGCAACGTGCTGAGATGGCCGCAACCGCGCTCCCGCAGCTGAAGGGCTCATGCCTATTCCGGACTAGCCCAATAACACGTCCCGCATCCTGACACACGCCTCCTGCCATGGGAGGCGCTGCGGTCTGCGACCTCCTGGATAGGACGCAAGCAGGCTGCGAACGCGTACGCGTGCTTGCCCCATGGCCTCGTCGTCCATCTCGCCCCGGAGGAGCCTCTGCGCCAGGACATCTCTCGCGTGACGGGGCGCATCGAGGTCTTGGCAATAGAGAAGTAGATCCGCCCCGGCGTCGAGGGCACGTCGAGCCTTCTCGCCCGGGCTGGCGGTCTGTCCCAGGGCGCCCATGCCCAGATCATCGGTGACGATCAGTCCCTCGAAGCCGATGCGCTCTCGCAACCAGCCTCGCACCAGGCGAGGCGAGAAGGTTCCGGGGAGTGGCTCCGGCCCATCGACCGCGGGGTAGTGAGCGTGGGAGGTCATGATCAGTGCCGCGCGTTCATGCAGCTGTCGGAAGGGCAAAAGGTGCCGCTCCCAGAGCTCCTCTTCCCCGGCAGGAGAGGTTGATAGTGCCCGGTGGGTATCGATTTCGGTAGCTCCAAGGCCTGGAAAGTGCTTGAGACAAGCGGCAACTCCCGAGGCAGCGAGTCCTTTCATCAAGGCGTCAGCCTGCGCCACCACCCGTTCCGGCTCTCCACCATAGGATCTTGGGCCGATGGCGTTTGTTCCGGGGCCGTCATCCAGATCAACTACGGGAGCGAAATCAATATCGAAGCCCAGCGATGCGAGACACTCTCCAACCTGGGTCCAAACCTGGCGCATTCGCTCCGGAGTCCACGCCGCCTGCAGCCGGCCCGTTGGCAGCTGCTCGAAGAGCGAATCGACTTGGGTCAATCGATTGACCTTGCCGCCTTCCTGATCAATAGCGAGGAGAACGGGCTGCCGCACGATCTCGCGAATACCGGCGATCAGATCCCTGACTTGTGCCGCCGAACGAAGATTGCGAGCAAAGAGCGTGAGTCCGGCAGGTTGCAGATCCGAGAGCGCACGCTGGTCGGAAACCGACAATTCGGGTCCGCGGAGCCCGGCGAAGATCTGGTGGGAGGCGGCGTCAATGGAGTCCATGGCTGGATTCTGACCGCGTGGTCGCGGGGGGTCAAACCCCGCGCGAACCGGCTCTGGGCTCCGTCGCTGTTCGGATTGCATCAGGGTCAAGCGTCTCGGCGATTCCCCCATGGCTCCCAACCCGTTTGCCATTTCCGGGGTTGAGGCGTTATATTCCGCCCCCTGTGTACCTTACCCCGTACTGGGGCAGGAATGGTTGCGAGGTCAGAGCGTGGTCTTTCGTCGGAATTTCACCGTAATGGTCGTCCCGGATGCCCGCGGCGGGCTGCGACGCTTTCATGTTAAGGGCAAGCAGTTGGCCATTGGCGCGGCCGTCCTCGTGCTTCTCGCCGCCCTTGCGCTCGTTTCACCCGCGGCGCTCTTCTGGGGCCACTCGAAATCCGTCGATCTCGAGGGTGCCCAGGATGAGCGGGACCTGCTCTCCGCACGGGCTCGCGAGACCGAGGAGACCATTCGCTCCCTGAGGCAGGAACTCGATCATTTCGAGAAGCGCACGGAAGCCTTGGCAACCTTGGCCGGGCTGGAACTCCCGCAACTGGGAGGCCAAGCTCAAGGCTTGGCAGCCGGCACCGAGGGACTCGATGATACCGCGCGAGCAGAGCTTTCCCGCACGGAGAGCGATGAGTTGCTCGATCGTTCGGCACTCCTCGGTCGCCGCCTCGATTCTGTCGAGCAGGTCATCGGCGAGCAATCGAACAAGCTGGCAAAAGTACCTTCTATTCTCCCGGTGCACGGACTGCTGGGTTCCGGTTTCGCCTGGAGGAGGCATCCCTTCACCGGCCGGCGCCAGTTCCACCGCGGCCTCGATATCGCCGCACCCCAGGGAACACCGATCGTCGCGCCCGCGGACGGGATCGTCGTGAAGACCGAGCGAAACGGCGGCTACGGGAACGTGCTCTACATCAGTCACGGTAACGGGATCGTCACCCGCTACGGTCACCTCCTCGAGTACAAGACTCATCCAGGACAGAAGGTCACCAGGGGCGAAGTCATCGGACTGGTCGGGAATACGGGTCGTTCGACCGGGCCCCATCTACACTACGAGGTTCTGCTCAACGGGGAACAGGTCAATCCGCAGAACTACGTGCTCGACGGACTCTTCTGACTCCATCCCGCCCAGCCTGCCGGAAAGCGTCCCCAGGATGCGGGGCTGGCTTGCGCCTACGGCGCAGAGTACGATTCCGATCCAGCAGACTGACAAGAAGAACTCCAGCGTACGGCTTGGGCCAAAGGCGGACCATGATCAACAATATCCTCGGCAAGCTCTTCGGCACCCAGAACGAGCGCGATCTCAAGCGCCTGCAACCGCTCGTTGTTGCCATCGGTGAACGCGAAGCGGAGACTCGCGCGCTCACAGACGATCAACTCAAGGCCAAGACCCCGGAGTTTCGGCAGCGCCTCGACCGCGGCGAAGCGCTCGATGACCTGCTGGTCGAGTCCTTTGCCGTCGTGAGGGAAGCCGGACGCCGCGTGCTGGGGATGCGCCACTTCGACGTACAGCTCGTCGGAGGCGTCGTCCTCCACCGCGGAACGATCGCCGAGATGAGGACCGGAGAAGGCAAGACGCTGGTCGCGACATTGCCCGCATATCTCAATGGCCTTGCAGGACAAGGCGTTCATGTGGTCACGGTCAACGACTATCTGGCCCGGCGTGACATGGAGTGGATGGGCCAGCTCCACCGCTTCCTCGGCCTGGACATCGGCTGTATTCAGCACAACCTCAGCGATGACGAGCGCAGGGCCGCGTACAACGCGGACGTGACCTACGGCACGAACAACGAGTTCGGTTTCGACTACCTGCGCGACAACATGAAGTTCAGCGGGGCGTCGATGGTCCAGCAGAAGGGCCACAACTACGCCATCGTGGATGAGGTCGATTCCATCCTGGTCGATGAAGCCAGGACACCGCTGATCATCTCCGGTCCCTCCGAGGGCGATACAAGCGTCTACTATGACGTTGATCGCGTGGTGCCGCGTCTCGTGGCAGGCGCCGTGATCGCGGGCGAAGCCTCCCGGGAGGAACGCGATGAACTCGAAGCGAGCGGGGACTACATCGTCGATGAGAAGTCCCGGAACGTCGTCCTCACCGAGGGTGGTGTCGCCCATCTCGAGAAGCTCCTGGGCGTGAGCAACCTCTACGATCCCTCGAACATCGAGATCTTGCATGCCGCGGGCCAGGCCCTGCGTGCGCACACGATCTACCGCCGAGACGTCGACTACCTGATCGAGGATGGTGAGGTCGTGATCATCGACGAGTTCACGGGACGCAAGATGCCGGGTCGCCGCTGGTCGGATGGCCTGCATCAGGCGATCGAAGCGCATGAAGGCGTCGAGATTCGTAGCGAGAACCAGACCCTCGCCACGATCACGTTCCAGAACTTCTTCCGGATGTACAAGAAGCTCTCGGGAATGACGGGAACCGCAGAGACCGAAGCCGCAGAGTTCGATGAGATCTACAAGCTCGACGTCATGGTGATCCCCACGAACAGGCCCATGATCCGTGATGACAGGCCCGACGTGATCTTCAAGAGCGAGACGGGGAAGTTCCGGGCCGTCGTCAGCGAAATCCGCGAGTCACAGCAGACCGGACAACCCGTGCTGGTCGGCACCACCTCCATCGAGAAGTCCGAAGAGCTTCACAAGCAACTCAAGCGCGCGGGAATCCCTCACGAGGTGCTGAACGCGAAGCAGCACGCTAGAGAGGCCGAGATCGTCGCCCAGGCGGGGCGTGTCGGCGCCGTAACGATCGCGACCAACATGGCGGGGCGAGGCACCGATATCCTGCTGGGCGGGAGTCCCGAGTACCTGGCGCGTTCTCTGGTCCTGCAGGCAGGTGCCGAGAGCTGGGACGGCGCGAGCGAGGAGCAACGCGCCAAGGCCCTCGCCGACGCCAAGGAAACCTGCGCGAGAGAACACGAAGAAGTCGTGCGCGCCGGTGGTCTGCACATCATCGGCACCGAACGGCATGAGGCGCGGCGCATCGACAACCAGCTCCGTGGCCGTGCAGGACGCCAGGGCGACCCCGGTGCCTCGCGCTTCTTCCTCTCCCTGGAAGACGACCTGATGCGGCGCTTCGCGCGCTGGCTGATGGAGAAAGCTCTCGATGGCGCGGACGACGCACCCATCGAGTCGAAGCTGGTCTCCAAGCAGATCGAGCGGGCCCAGCGGCAGGTCGAGGGCCAGAACTTCGAAACCAGAAAGCAGCTGATCAAGTATGACGATGTGCAGAATCTGCAACGCCAGGAAGTCTACAAGTTGCGCCGCGAACTGCTCGAAGGGGCAGACCAGAGAACCTACGTCCTGGACAGTGCGCAGCAACTGATGGACTGGCTCATCGACGAACACCTGCCGAGCGAGGACGATCACCATCGCGCGGCGGAGCCGGACGAACTCTGCGCGCAGGTCCTGCACTATTTCGGCTTCGACCCCAGGAAGAAGGGGGTCGATCTCGCGATGGATCGCGGGGCGGTGCGCGAACTACTCTGGAGTCTTGCGGAGACGCGCTACACCGAGAAGGAAGAACGGGTCGGTGCCGAGATGATGCGGCGCTACGAGACCTACATCGTGCTCCAGATGATCGACGGACAATGGAAGGACCACCTGCTCGCACTCGATCACCTGAAGGAAGGGATCTCGTTGCGGGCCTACGCCCAGCAGGACCCGCTCGTCGAGTACAAGAAGGAGTCCTTCTCGCTCTTCGCCGCGATGAAAGACCGGATCGAAGGCGAGATCGTGCGTTACCTGATGCTACTCGAGCCGATGACCGAGGAAGAGCGGCGGGCGGAAGAAGCCAAGCGCCGCCGGCAGCAGGAGATGGTCTTCAGAGCAGCGTCCGCTTCGAAGGCCGGCGAGGAGGCGAAACAGGCCAAGACCGTCAAGCGTAGCGGCGCCAAGGTCGGGCGCAACGACCCCTGCCCGTGTGGCTCCGGCAAGAAGTACAAGAAGTGCTGCGGAAAAATCGCCGCGTCCTAGCTCGAAAACGTAGACTTTTTTCCCGACGCTTCCAAAGCATAAATCATTGTGATCTATGGAGATAAGCGCGAACCCCCTCTTGCCGTCCCTCCTTGCGCCCTTCCTAGGCGGGAACCAACTT